>NZ_JAFCMC010000010.1:0-203850 GCF_018130085.1 Bradyrhizobium sp. AUGA SZCCT0169
CTTTACGGCTTATGACGCGCTCTCCCCGGTGAGACGGCCTCTATTGCCACCGTCGCCCCTCGGAAGCGTTGGCTCCCTTAAGGCTTGACGCCGTTACGGGCGCCAGGACCACACGCTTTCGCCGTACGCTTCAGCCGCGACCGTCAATCGCAACAACAGCGTCCACCGCAACCCGCCCCTCGTTGTGACGATGGCCAACGCCCTCTGAGTGGGACGGAATGGCTATTGATGTGCAGGTGATTTGGGGTGGAAGGAAAGGGAAATATTTTTGATTTGCAGAAATTTGGGACTTGACATGATTTCTTAAAATCGGAAGTGATTTGCCCGTCGGGTCAATTTGTCGCGGGAAAGCGCAGGACCATGCGGCAGTGATGAGCGGGCGGCGGACCACCGATGAAGCAGCGACGAGCCCCGGATCAATCATAAACCTAAGTATCATCGTCCCAAACGAATGTAAGGCACTGATGAACGTCCGTGCAATGGTCCGACCCTTCCCTCTGCGAGAGGTTGTCGTTCGACGGCGTTATGCGGTTCGAACTGAGCGCTGGGCGGAGTAACGACCACGAAACTTGCAAGCAGGAAGGGAAGCACTGTCATGGACGTCATCATCCAGAGGATCAACGGCTTGTGGCACCTCATCGTCGGGTCGTGTCAGATCCGGACTCCGTTCCTGGAGACACAGCACCGCTCGCTGGTCGTTGCGTACGCCCGCCAGGTCTACCCGGGCGCCAAGATCCACGAACGCGACTGAGCACTCACGAAGGTCAAGAACTCGTAGGGCTGAGCGGCAGGCGTAGTCCACCCGACGGGCTATTCGATCACCTCGTCGGCACGTCCGATCAGCGCCAGCGGTATGTTCAAGCCTAGCACCTTTGCGGTTTTTAGATTGATTATCAATTCGGCCCTCGTGGTCTGCTGGACGGGCAGGTCAGCCGGCTTTTCGCCCTTAAGAATACGGCCGGCATAGAGACCGACCAAACGAAACCCCTCCGTCAGATTTCCACCGTAGCTCAAAACGCCGCCAGCTTCCGCGAAATCGCGATACTGATAGATCGCCGGCACCCGATGGCGCAACGCCAATGTAGCAAGTTGCTGCCTTCGTCCGGTGAAGAATGAATCAACGGCGATCACGAGCGCATTTGCCCGAAGTTGAGCCATTTTTTCAAAGACCGCATCGAACTCAGGTTCTGTGCCGGCACTCAGGATGTGCAATTGTAATCCAAGGATATCGGCCGCAGCTTGGACCTCTCTCGTGGTAGAGGCCATAAGGGCAGGATTGGTCGGGTTAATTAAGAGAGCCATGGCAGTCGCCGTGGGGATCAACTCGTGCATTAATTCCAACCGCTTCGGGGCAAGTTCGCCAGCTAACGAAGTCGTGCCGGTTACGTTGCCCCCCGGTTTGTTCAGGCTTGCGACTAGTCCAAGTGCAACCGGGTCGCCGGCTGTGAAGATGACGATTGGAATTGTTGATGTCGCCGCCTTTGCGGCCAATGCCCCGGGAGTTGTGGCTGGAGCGACAATCACGCTCACTTCACGATGGACCAGCTCGGCCGCCAAGGTAGGCAACCGGTTATTCTGACCCTCAGCCCAACGATATTCTACACGTACGTTCTGGCCCTCGGTGTAGCCGAGTTCGCCTAGGCCGCGGCGGAAACTGCGCAGAGCGCTCTCAGATACGGCGGGAGATTCGCTGCCCAGAAATCCAATCACCGGCAGGAATGGTTGCTGTGCCCATGCCATAAATGGGCACGCTGACGCCGCAGCACCGACAAAGGCTATAAATTTCCGCCGGTCCATGCTGCCTCCTTACCAAGAAAGCAGGCGCATCTTATCGCTGAATCCGGCCCATCGATAGAGGCTCGAGCGCCTACCGCAGCGCATATCCTGGTCGAAATCTTTACGCGTCAATCGCAGGCGGTGACGATCGTTCGACATCACGGTCATCGACGTTCGAGCCGCAAGCGGCGGATTACGCCGGAGCCTGTCATCGGGCCGCGCTTCGCGCGGACCCGTTGTGCTCAATCCACCCTGTACCTTTGCTGGCGTTCGGCGCTGGTCTAACAGTGTAGACTGGTCGCACGGGCCTATCTACCGGGAGCCGCCCAATCCGCCTGTGCCGAGAGCACCCACGTAGGATCTGCGCCCCGGTAGAGCGGCCACGGTCCGTCACCGTAATTCCCGAAGGCGCCGCTGGACGGCCGGGTTTTGGCTATTAGTATAGGTGCGGGAAACCGAGGGGGAAGCCAATGCTTTTCAAGCGATTTCGACGGGCCGTTGAACCCAGTCCCAGCAAATGGAAGCGAATAGAGGAAACACCGATACCGTTGAGCCTCGGTCGGATTTGGCTCGTTGATATTGATGGCAATATCACCCGCGCGATGGCGTTTACCTGGCCGATCCTCAAACGCCGCGAGCCGCGCAAATATCGGTTCTGGATGTCTCGCGAGCCTCACGCGCGAGAACCTGCGGCTGAAGCTATTGCGGCACTCAGAGCGCTTAGAGCCAAATAGGCCGGAGCACGTGGCTAAAAGCGCGAGGCTATATCAATCGCCAGCCGCGCGCTCTGCATCGCCAGGCGTGACATTTTCTCAGCGGATGCTCAGGTCTTTGGGAGCCACCACCCGAATAACGCAACAACGACGCACGCAGCCAGGGTGATCAAGTTCATGCCCATCGATTTCCAGTAACGGACCGGCGCTTCGTCTTTCTGAAAAATCCAGGTTTCACAGTCCAGAATATCCTCACCGCTGACCTCGATTTTTCTTTCGACGAGGCCATTCCAGAATCTGCGGCCGCAATCGAAGCAAAAATAAATCGCGACGAGGCGAGCGACGATCTCGCAAAGGAAAAATTGCATTCGACACCCGTCATCAAGCGCTGCTTCGATGACCAGGCCGCAATCGGCCGGGTCACGGCAGTCGTTGCATCCGCGCTACACGGTTTGGGTGTAGCCGGAACCGGTGTTGGTTCAATTGCAGCAACGATTCGCGGACCAGCGAGCGCGGGGCAAGACGATCAATCCGGCCGGATCATCTCGAACATGTTTTCCGGCTTGATCTCGAAATAGTCGCCGCTGCGGCCGGCGCGGACGATCGGGCGGGCCAGCGCGGTCTGGTAGACGCCGTCCTTGATCATGGCCTTGTCGATGTGGACGGCGACGACTTCGCCGAGCGTCAGCCAGGCCTGCGCCTTGTCGCCATTGGCGCCCTGCAACTGGATGATCTGCGTCAGGCGGCATTCGAACGCGACCGGACTTTCGGCGACGCGGGGCACGTTGACGAGCTTGCCGGGTACCGCCGTGAGGCCGGCGATGTTGAACTCGCTGACGTCGCGGGCGACGTGGGCCGCGGTGGCGTTCATCTGCTGCGCCAGGTCCATGGTCGCGAGATTCCAGACGAACTCCTTGGTCTCCTGGATGTTGGCGGCGCTGTCCTTCCAGTTGGTGGAGGAGAAGCCGATGATCGGCGGCTTGTAGCAGAACGCGTTGAAGAAGCTGTAGGGCGCCAGATTGACGTTGCCCTCGGTATCGCGCGACGAAATCCACCCGATCGGGCGCGGCGCGATGATGGCGTTGAAGGGATCGTGCTTGAGGCCGTGGCCCTTGGCAGGCTCGTAAAAATGCAGGTCTTTGGGGCTCTTGGCGTCCATTTTCCGGTGTTTCCTTCAATCGCAGGGGCGGCAAAGCGTAGCGCGCCCACCAGCTTTATTGAAGTAACAATGGTGGGCATGGCGCATGCGCGCCCGAAGCAACCCGGGCTCGGAGCTATTGCGCCTTGCGCGGAGCCATGCTGGCGAGGATGAAATCGATCATCCGGTCGATGGTCGGCCCCGGCTTGTTGGCGCATTGGGCGATCATTTGCGGGTGGAAGAAGCGGATCATACCGGTGCAGCAGCACAACGCCGCTTGCTCCAGATCATCGACCTCGAATTCGCCGGTCGCCACGCCCTGCGCAATCACGCTGCCCATCGTCTGGGTGATCAACATGATATGGGCGTTGCAGACCTCCCAGTCCTCCTCCATCGCGATCGCGACCATCTCGTGCAACTTGGAATCGCCGACATAGCGTTCCGAATTCATGCGGTGGACGGTTTTCATCAGTTCGCGCAACCGGGGCGCGGCCGGACCGGGCCGGTCCGCGATCCGCTGCGCCTCGACCTCGACCTCGCCCATCAGGGCGCGGGCGACGCCTTCGTGGATCGCCTTCTTCGAATCGAAGAAGCGATAGACGTTGGCCGGGCTCATCCGCAGTTCTTTGGCGATGTCGGCCACCGTCGTCTTCTGGTAGCCGATCTGCCGGAACAGACGCTCCGCCACCACGAGAATCCGTTCCCGCGTGTCAGTTTCGATGTGTTCAGCAATCAGCGTCATGTCAGAACCAATGTTCAATTATTCCGCCGCGTCGGCAAGCGGAAATGCGAGTGGAGACGTGCTCAGCTCCTTGGCGGCATGTTGCGGCGCAAGATCGGGCTGCTTGGTTTGGCCGCTTTCTTCCAGGCTCTTGCGGAACCAGAGCGCGTAGAGGCCCGGCAGGTACAGCAAGGTCAGGAAGGTTGCAACGAACAAACCGCCCATGATGGTGATCGCCATCGGTCCCCAGAAGGCCGAACGCGACAGCGGAATCATGGCCAGGATGGCGGCCAGCGCCGTCAGGATCACGGGGCGAGCCCGCCGCACGGTCGCTTCGACGATGGCCTCCTTGCGCGTCATGCCATGGGAAACGTCGGTCTCGATCTGGTCGACCAGAATGACCGCGTTGCGCATGATCATGCCGGCCAGCGCGATCAGCCCGAGCAGCGCCACGAAGCCGAACGGCTGGCCCGCGATGTTGAGGCCGAGCGAGGCGCCGACGATGCCGAGCGGCGCCGTCAGGAACACCAGGATCAGGCGCGAGAAGCTCTGCAGCTGGATCATCAGCAGCGTCAGCATGACAAGCGCCATCAGCGGAAACAGCACGGCGATCGAGGCGTTGCCCTTGGCGGATTCCTCGAACGCGCCGCCCGGCTCGATCCGGTAGGCCGGCTCGAGGCTGTCGCGGATTTGGCTCAGCTTCGGCCAGATCTGATTGGTGACGTCGGGCGCCTGCACGCCGTCGGCGACGTCGGTGCGCACGGTGATCGCCATGTCGCGGTTACGCCGCCACAGGATCGGCTCCTCATGGGCGTATTCGATCTTTGCAATTTGCTGCAGCGGCACGGCTACCCCATTACGTGACGTCACGGTGAGGTCGCCGACATGGCCGAGATCGAGCCGCTCGGAGGGCACCGCGCGGGCGACCACGCCGACCTTCTCGATGCCGTCGCGGATGGTCGTGACCGGCGCACCAGAGATCAGCATGCTGAGCGCCTGCGAGACGTCCTGCGGGGTAAGACCCAGCGCACGGGCACGGTCCTGATCGACCACGAGCTTGAGGTAGGGCGACTGCTCGTTCCAGTCGAGCTGCGGCTCCAGCGCATTCGGATTCTGCCGCATCACGTCGCGCACCTGATAGGCGATGTCGCGGACCTTGTTGGGGTTGGGGCCGATCACGCGGAACTGGACCGGGAAGCCGACCGGCGGGCCGAAATTGAAGCGGTCGATGCGCACGCGCGCCTCGGAGAGGTCGCCGCCGGCGACCGCCTTCTCCAGCCGCGCCTTGATGCGTTCGCGGGCATCGACGTCCTTGGAGACGATCACGATTTCCGCGAAGGCCTCGTTCGGCAGCTGCGGGTTGAGGCCGAGCCAGAACCGCGGCGAACCCTGGCCGACATAGGAGGTATAGGTCGCGATGTCCTTGTCGTCCTTGAGCAGCGCCTCGGCCTTCTTCACTGACTTCTCGGTGACGTTGAAGGCGGTGCCTTCGGGCAGGCGCAGCTGCAGGAACAGTTCGGGGCGCTCCGACAGCGGGAAGAACTGCTGCTGGACGTTGCCGAAGCCGACGATCGAGAGCGCGAACACGGCGACGGTCGCCACCACCACCTTGATGCGATGGTCGACGCACCACTGCACCATGCTGCGCAGGATGCGATAGACGCGGGTCTCATAGACCGCATGCGGATCGTGGTTGTGGTGGACCTTGATGTTCGGCAGCAGCTTGACGCCGATATAGGGCGTGAAGATCACGGCGACGAACCAGGACGCCACCAGCGAAATCGCCACGATCCAGAAGATGCCGCCGGCATATTCGCCGACCGCGGAATTGGCAAAGCCGATGGGGAGGAAGCCAGCGGCCGTGACCAGCGTCCCCGTGAGCATCGGAAACGCAGTAGATTCCCAGGCAAAGGACGCCGCGCGGACGCGGTCCCAGCCCTGCTCCATCTTCACCACCATCATCTCGACCGCGATGATGGCGTCGTCGACGAGCAGGCCGAGCGCGATGATCAGCGCGCCCAATGTAATACGGTGCAGATCGATCGACATCGCGTTCATGACGATGAAGACGATCGCCAGCACCAGCGGCACCGACATCGCCACCACGATGCCGGTTCGCCAGCCAAGCGCCAGGAACGAGACGAACAGCACGATCGCCAGCGCCTCGACGAAGGAGTGCACGAACTCGCCGACGGCGCGCTCGACCACCTTGGGCTGGTCGGCGATCTGCTCGACATTGATGCCCTGCGGCACCGCCTTCATGAAGTCATTGGTCGCGTTCTCGACTTCCTTGCCGAGTTCGAGGATGTTGGCGCCCTTGGCGGTGACCACGCCGATACCGAGCGCGGGCTTGCCTTCCTGGCGCGCCTTGAAGGTCGGCGGATCGACGAAGCCGTGGGTGACGGTGGCGATATCGCCCAGGCGGAAAATCCGGCCGTTGCTCTCGACCGGCGTCTCGGCGACCGCCTTGGCGCCGTCGAGCGCGCCGGTGACGCGCAGCGGCACGCGCTGCGAGGAAGTTTCCACCGTGCCGGCCGGCGTGACGTTGTTCTGCTTGGCCAGGGAATCGAACAGCGCCTGCGGTGTGACGCCGATCGTCGCCAGCTTGGCGTGCGAGAACTCGACGAAGATGCGCTCGTCCTGGGCGCCGTAGAGATTGACCTTGGTGACGCCGGGCACCTTCAGCAGCCGCTGGCGCATGCCTTCGGCCGCCTTCTTCAGCTGCGCATAATCGGCGCCGTCGCCGGTCATCATATAGAGAATGGAATCGACGTCGCTGAATTCGTCATTGACGTTGGGGCCAAGCAGGCCCGCCGGCAACTGGCCCTGCACGTCGGCGAGCTTCTTGCGTAGCAAATAGAACAGATACGGCACTTGCGCCGGCGGCGTCGAATCCTTGAACGTGACCTGCATCGCGGTGAACGCGGGCTTGGAATAGGTCTGCACCTTCTCGAAGTAAGGCAGCTCCTGCAGCTTCTTCTCGATGGGATCGGCGACCTGGGTCTGCATCTCCTGCGCCGTGGCGCCCGGCCAGATCGCGGAGACGTTGACCACCTTCACGGTGAAGAACGGATCCTCGGCGCGGCCAAGCCGCTCGTAGGAGAAGAAGCCGGCCACACCCAGCGCGATCATCAGGAACAGGATCAGCGTCGGATGGCTTACCGCCCAGCCCGACAGATTGAAGCGCTTCATCTCACTCTCCAACGCATTCCGTTGTTACCGACCGCGGATCAGAACGACAGCGACGAGACGACCCGGACCTTCTGCGCCGGATCGAGCTTCTGCACGCCGAGCGCCACAACCTTGGCGCCTTCAGGCACGCCGCCGGTGATGACGACGGAATTGCTCTCGTAGGATTTCACGACGACCGGCTTCAGCGTCACGGCGCCGGCATCGTCCACGATGTAGAGCGAGGGATTGCCGCCCTGGCTGTACAGCGCCGACAGCGGCAGCTTCGCGACGTTCTCGGTGGCGGGATCGGACAGCGTCAGCGTTGCGGTCATGCCGAGCGACACGCTGTCGCCGGCGCCGGGCAGCGAGAACTTTGCCAGATAGGTGCGCGTTGCCGGATCCGCCGTCGGCGCGATCTCGCGCAGCTTTGCGACGTATTTCTTGTTGGCGTCCGACCACAGCGTGACCGAGGCGGCGCCATCCTTGGCGCGGCCAACCAGAGTCTCAGGGATCGCGACCACGGCTTCCTTTTCGGCAAAGCGCGCGACACGAACCGCGGTCTGGCCGGAGGCGACCACCTGGCCGGCGTCGATGAGGGTCGCCGTGACGACACCGCGCGTATCGGCGACCAGCGTCGCATAAGAGAGTGAGTTCTTGGTCAGTTCGACCGAGCGCTCGGCACGATAGAAGCGCGCGCGGGCCTCATCGGCGGCGGCGCGGCTCTGATCCATCTGCGCGTCCGTGGTCCAGCCCTTGGCGCGGAGATCCTTGGCGCGTTGCTCGGACGCTGAGGCCTGCGCCAGCACGCCGGTCGCGGCGCGGTATTCCGCTTCGGACTGCTCGGCCTGCAGCTTCAGATCGACTTCATCGAGGGTGGCGAGCGGCTGGCCGACATCAACGGTCTGGCCGACTTCCACGAGGCGCTTTGCAACCTTGCCCGGGACCCGGAAACCCATGTCGGTCTCGATCCGCGGCCTGATGGTGCCAACAAAACTGCGTTCCGGCGTTTCCGCCTCATAATGCACGGTGGCGACCAGAACCGGACGCCCCGGAGCGACTTTTTCTGCCGCCTTTTCATTGCAGCCGGTCAACGAAAACACCGCCAACGCCAGCATCGCTCCGGTCAAGAGCCTGTAATAGCTGGAAAAAATGGAACGGGCGAACATCGGTTTTCTCCATCGGCTACATGCTGATGAAGATTATTGAATGTTCACTGACGAATGTCAATATTCGTCAGTGAACACCAATTCGTGAGTTAATGAGTTATTAAGGGTCCAAATCTCCCGTCGCCCCGGCCTTGAGCCGGGGCCCATAGCCACCGATGGCCGTTTTGCGAAAGCCGTGACAGCGTGCCCCTTACAATGGCCGCGGCGTATGGGCCCCCGATGCGCAATTGCGCATCTGTGCTCAAGGCCGGGGCGACGAAACAGATGTAGCCCGGATGAAGCGCAGCGAAATCCGGGGCCGCTCGCAAACCCAGAGAGTTTCCCGGATTGCGCTGCGCTTCATCCGGGCTACGGGCTTACTTCGCGCGGGCGCCCTACTCCGCCAGTTGAAACCGCTCGAAGCGATGCAGCTCTTCCTCGATGCGGCGCTTGAGCTCCTTGCGCGGAGCCTTCGCGGCACCCTTGCCGACCCAGTTCCATTTCTGCATCAGCAATTTCTTTTCCTTGCGGTCGGTCTTCAGATCGATCGCGGCGACGATGTCTTCGCCGACCAGGACCGGCAGCGCGAAATAACCGAACAGGCGCTTTTCCCGGGGTACATAGGCCTCGAAACGATGGCCGTAATCGAAGAACAATTCGGTGCGCTTGCGCTGGATGATCAGGGGATCGAACGGCGAGAGGATGTGCACCAGGCCGCCATCGCCCTCGCCCGTGGGCTGCTCCAGCGTCTCTGCCCGCGCCCAATGTTCCTGCTTGCCCGCGCCTTCGAGTTCTATCGCCACCATCTCCTTGCGGCGGACCCGCGCCTCGATCAGGCGGCGGACCGCGGCCTTGTTCGGCGCATCGAGATGGCAGATCGAATCGAGGCTAACGAGTCCCTGCGCGCGCAAGGCGCGGTCGAGCAGATAGGAGGTCGTCTCCAGGTTCGATGCCGGCTTCGGCGGTCTGTCCCAGCCGAAATGCCGCGTCATCAGCTCATATGTCTTCAGCATGCCGGTGCGTTCAGAGATCGTGACCGCGCCGGTATAGAACGCCAGCTGCAGCGCGCGTTTGGACGGCTTGCGGCTCGCCCACAGATGCTCCTTCTCGGTCAGCACGTCGTCCTCGATGTCGCGGATGGTCAGTGCGCCATCGCGTTTGAGCAGCCGCATCACCTTGCGGGTGTCGGCGGGACTGACGGACGCGAACCATTTATGGCCCTCGCGCTTGTGCAGCTTCATGCCCGGCACGAAGAAGCGAAAATCTTTCGACGGCACATAGGACAGCGCATGGGTCCAGTATTCGAACACGCTCTTGTCGACGCTCTGGGCCTGCCGCAGGTCCGCGCGGCGATAATTGGGAATGCGGCTGAAGAGAATGTGGTGGTGGCAGCGCTCGATCACGTTGATGGTGTCGATCTGCACATAGCCGAGATGTTCCACCGCGGCGGCAGTGGCCGCTGGCCCCTCGCCGAACGGGTCAGGCGTATCGAGCCGCTGGGCACGCAGCCAGATTCGCCGGGCCTCGGTCTTGGTCAGGGGGTGGGGTTTTGTCGCGCGGGGCATCGCCCGGCAATGTAGTCGGATTCGCTCATTGGAGAAGTCCCGGATCTGGGATGAGGAACAGACTCTTCTGTTTGACGCGTTTTCTTAAACGCGAACCGGTACCCACTTCGCTCGAAAACGCTATCTCTTCGGCCGGTCCGGGACGCTACCGGTTGCGATATCAGCCTCGCAGGACGCCTTGCCATGGTCCGGGGCGCGGCATTTGTAGACGCTGCCGGTCAGACGATCGACCAGCCACGCGCTCTCTTCGGTCGGACCTTCGAAGGCGGTATAGCGGGTGCCAAGCGCGTTGATGAACGTCGACAGCAGGATCGCCGCCGCGATCAGCGCCGCGCCGATCAAGGTCGGCATCGAACTTGCCGAGCCCGTGAGCTCCGGTGGAACGTTACGATAATTTTGATACTCACGCTGCCGCTTAACCGATTGAAACACCCGCCCGCCTGCTCTTGCTTGCCCAAACTTTTTCTTCGATTTCTTTTGGGATTTTCACGTGGAGAATTTTGCTAGGTCCCCATCTTGCCGATTTGTTGTTCGCAGATCGGCGCTGACGCGACGGCATTGCGACCAGCAAACAGCAAAGAAGAAGCCGGGAGGCGGCGCGGGTTCGCTGATACCTGCAACACGAGGCCAATTGCGCTTTGGATAATGGCGCGCGGCTCGCAAGCGCCCTTTACAGGCGTCGCAGGGAACACAGTGATCCAGATCACACAGAGTAGCGAAGCGACCCCCATATCAACGGAAACTGGCCGCTTTCAACGTGACCTAGATCACCTTAGCCTATTTGAACCTGTCTTATCTTCGCAGCATCAAACCGCCAACCAGCCAATATGGCAGGCGTAACAGTAAGGAAGACGACAATGACCCGCTCTAATGGATTTTCCATCCTGACATTCGGCGCCGCGCTGTCGATGACGGCGGGCGTGGCGTTTGCCGGCGAGACCGTCTCGGCAGACAAGATCCTGAACGCGCTGAAGCCGACGTCGGCGACCCGCAGCCTCTCGCTCGGCCCGCAGGTCAACACCGCCGCCCAGGCCAAGGAAGCCAGCTTCGTCGACACGCTGCGCAATCGCAAAACCCGGTCGCTCTCGCTCGGCGAGCGCCAGGAAATTGCCGAACTCGCCGCGACCAAGCCGAAGATCGATCTCGAAATCCGCTTCGACTACAATTCGGCCGACATCAGCAAGAGTTCGATGTCGGCGGTGCAGGAACTCGGCAAGGCGCTTTCGGACGCCAGCCTGAAGGGTTCGACCTTCGTGGTTGCCGGTCATACCGACGCGGTCGGCAGCGACGGATACAACCAGGACCTCTCCGAGCGCCGCGCCGATACGATCAAGAAGTTTCTCACCGAGCAATACGGCCTCAACGCCTCCGACCTCGTGACCGTCGGCTACGGCGAGACCAAGCCGAAGGATCCGAACGCGCCGATGGACCCGGTCAACCGCCGCGTCCAGGTCGTCAACATGGATACCAAGACCGCGTCGAAGTGACGTGATGCGATTTGATCCGCCTGCCGGAAACGGCAGGCGGATTTCGTTTGTCTCATCCGCACACGTCATCCTGAGGCGCGAGCCTTGCGGTGCACTTGCACCGCTGGGCGAGCCTCGAAGGATGGGCCGCGGGCGCTTCTCATCCTTCGAGGCGCGCAAGAGCGCGCACCTACGGGTGAACGCAATTGCGTTCATCCCGGGGATGACGCGAGAAAGTGCGAGCGGGCTCGCTTCAACCCAAGCCTATCCCGCTCTATATCCAGTTCTGGAAAATCATCAGGCGGTTGAACGTCGCCATCGATGTTTCCACGAACGCGGCCGAGATCGGCAGCATCGCGGCGAAGCCCGCCGCTCCGACCGCGACAAAGGCCCATAACAGCCAACGCGGCGTGCCGCCGCGGCGGAGCGCGTAGACCAGCACGAAGCTCGCGGTGGTCGCGGCCGGCAGATAATAGTAGATGAAGCCGAGCGTTCGCGGCAGCAACGCCCAGGCGAGATACGGGCCGACATAGAAAGCCAGCACCAGAAACGCATCCGCTCGCCGCGTCACGATCCAGTCACGCAGGCAAACCAATAGCGCGATCAGCGCCGACCACAGGATCAGGGGATTGCCGAGAAAGACCACGGCCGAGATCCTGTCGTCGCCGACCTTGTCGAACAGATACCAGACCGGGCGCACCAGGAACGGCCAGGACGGCCACGAACTCATATAGGTGTGGCCCGCGATCGCGGTCGTCGTGTTGTCGCTGAAAATCCGCCGTTGCGCCTCGATGATATCAGGGACCGACAGGCCGTAGAGCGGGACGAAGGTCGAGAGATAGGCCAGCGCCGGCATCAGCAGGAAGCACGCCGCGAGATGCCAGGCCTTGAAATCGGGCCACAGGTCGGGCCGGTACCAGTCATCTTCATTGCCGTCGGCAAATTGCGTACGCCAGCTTTGCATCAGGCGGATCACCGCCACGATGACCACGCAGACCGCGAGCACGAACAGACCGCTCCATTTGCAGCCGATCGCAAAACCGGAGCATAGCCCGGTCAATGCGAACCACAAATGCGGCCGCTGCTGCCGGAAGCCGTACATGAACGCGGCGATGGCGAACAGGCTGAAAGTCAGTGCGAAAATATCCAGCATCGCGATCCGCGATTGCACGAACAGCATCTGATTGAAAAAGGCGAGCAGGCTCGCGGCGATGGCCGGCCCTTGCGCCGCAAACAATGCGAGGCCGCACAGATAGACCGCGACGATGGCGAGTGCGCCGGACAGCACCGCCGGATAGCGCCAGCCCAGCGGCACGTCGCCGAAGGTGTGGATCGACAGCGCGATGAATTGCTTGGCCAGCGGCGGATGCATCGGGTTGAGCATCGGCTGCGGCATCACGGGAAGAAGCATCTGCCGCGCCGCCGGCACGTAATGCACTTCGTCGAAGTAGAACTTTTCGGGCGTGGTGATGCCGATCAGCATCGCGAAATGCGCGAAAAAAAACAGGGTACCCGCGATGATAGCGGTGCGCGCAATCGTCTGATTGGGAATAGAAGTTGGTGATTCTGGCACTGTCTTCACGAACCAAATGAAATTGCGGCAAAATTCAGTGTGGGCGGTACAGATTTTTATGTCCATCGCATTGAACGCGATTGGAATCCGGCAGCACTAACCACCGGGCTAGTAGCGCGCCGCCTGTGATAATTCTACCACATCATTTGCGTGCGCGATCCGGTACGATATCGGGATAATCGATCGGCTTTGAAATGAAATCGCGTAACTACTCTGTTTTTCTTTTTGTGCTTGGTGCAATCGCGGTGCTGGCGGCAAGTCCGCTTTCAGCACAAACGCGCGTCGGTGAAGCCGCCGTCGTCAAGAATCAAGTTCTCCGTGTTAAGGGATCGGCAACCAGCCAGCTCAATGTCGGCGACGGATTACTGCGCGACGAAATCGTGCGCACCGGCCTCGACAGCGCCGCGCGGCTGGTGATGTCCGACAGCACCAACCTTTCGCTCGGGCCGAGCGCGTCGCTCAAGCTCGACCGCACCGTCTTCGACGATGAGACCCATTACCGCGACGTCGCGATCCGCCTGACCTCCGGCGCGTTCCGCTTCGTCACCGGTAATTCGGAAAAAGCCGCCTACAAGATCACGACGCCGCTCGCGACCATCGGCGTCCGCGGCACCACGCTCGACATCCTGTCGCAGCGCGGCCAGACCGTCGTCAACTTGCGGGAAGGCCAGGCCTCGGTCTGCACCGTCAGCTTCGAATGCGTCCAGCTCACCAGTCCCGGCGATACCGCTGTCATCACCCTGAGCGGCGGCAAGACATCCATCAAGAAGACCAACAACCCGCCATGGACCTTTGCCAAGACCTGCAGCGCGGCGGCGGGGCTTTGCAGCGCGACGCAATATGCCAACGCCTCGCCGACGGTGACGCCGCCGGTCGATGACGGCGGTATGTTGTGCGGACGCTGATGATGGCAAACCGCATCAAGGGCTTCATTGTATCGGCCGCGTTGACCGCGGGGGTTTTGCTGACGCCAATGCTGATCGCGCCCGCGTCGGCGCAGTCACCGTCACCAACGTATTCGCCGTCACCAACACCAACCCCCACATATTCACCGACACCAACGCCCTCGCCGTCGCCGACTCCCATTGCGTCGCCAACGCCGACACCAACGCCGAGCCCAACCGGCGCGGATTCCAGCGCGGGATCGATCAACGACCTGGCCAAGCAGCGCTTCAACCAGATGATCACCAACCGCGTGCTCGGCACGGTGCTTTTGGGCATCAACGAGCAGGTCAATTGCGGCGATTGCGTCAGCGCGTTCGGCTCGGCCGGATCGTTCTCGGCGGGTATTCACGGCCGCAAGAACCTGACTGCCAATCTGTCGCTGCTGGCCGGCATCGCCTACACCCATTACAGCGAAGGCGGCTACAGCGTCACGGCAGCCCCGATCGGCGCGTTCGCGCTGCGCTATGATTTCGCCGACTGGGGATCGTCGCGGCCGTTCTTCGACATCGGCGCCATCCTGACGCCCTATGAGAAGATCCGCTATCGCCGCACCTATGCGACGAGCCTAGGGGCGGTATCGCTGGACAGCCACACCACCGGCGACAATTACGGCGTCTATGGCCGCGCGGGCTGGATCAGCCGGCTGTCGCCGCGCGACGAGGTCGCCGCCTCCGTCGAGGTCTGGCAGTTGTGGCAGCGCGTGAAGGGCTATACCGATCCCGCCGCCGCGTTCAATCCGTTCGACGCCTCGATATCAGGCGGCACCGACAAGACCAACCTGGTCAAGATCGGCGGCCAGTGGACGCATCTGTTCGGCAACAATGTCGAGGCCAATATCAATGGCGGCTTCGTGCAATCGTTCGGCACGCAATCCGGCATCGTCGCCACCGTGACCGGCAACGGCACCGTGGTGCCGACGATCGGAAACCAGGGCTGGTTCGAATATGGCGGCCGCCTCGGCTTCCGCATCAGCAAGGGCTGGATCGCCGACCTCTTCGCCAACGGCACCGCCGGCCCGCAACCTGTCGGCAACACACTGCATGGCGGCGTCGGGCTGCGGATCACGTATTAGCTGACAACGTAGGGTGGGCAAAGCGCAAGCGTGCCCACGATTTACATTTGTGACTGGGAAAGATGGTGGGCACGGCGCAGTTGCGCCTTTGCCCACCCTTCGCATCCCCTGCCCTAGGCGTTGGCCGCAGCCGGTTGCGCTGCATTCGCGGCCGCGACATCCATCCACATCACTTCCCAGATATGGCCGTCCGGATCCTCAAAGCTGCGGCCGTACATGAAGCCGTAATCCTGCTTCGGGCAGGGATCGACGCCGCCGCCCGCCCTCTCGGCCTTGCCGACGACATCGTCGACTTCCGCCCGGCTGTCGGCGGAGACGCAGATCAGCACCTCGCAGGAAGTCTTGGCGTCCGCGATCTTCTTCGGCGAGAACTGCATGAACTTCTCATGGGTCAGCAGCATCGCGTGGATGGTGTCGGAAAACACCATGCAGGACGCCGTGTCGTCGCAGAACTGCTCGTTCTTCACGGCGCCGATCGCCTGGTAGAACGCAGTGGCGCGGGCAAGGTCGCTGACCGGCAGGTTGACGAAGATCATTTTGGCCATGAATGGGCTCCTTTTCGAGGGGTTCGGAGAGAGGACGAATGCCCGGGGGCCGATCCGACATCGGTCCTGGAATTTTATTCGGCCCGATTTTCGGTGTCATGAGGGGGCTTGGCAGGACTTCGGCAAACCAGCTTCGGCATACCAATACGAAATGCCCGGCGCGAGGCCGGGCATGACAAGTTTAACCGTCATCGCAAGGGGCGGCGAGAAGTTACGATTTCTTCTCCGCAGGGTCCCGGTGCACGGGGTCGACCCACAGTACGGTCTCCGGCTTTTCGATCGGCTCGATGTCGAGGTTGATCGCGACCGCTTCGCCGTCGCTGCGCACCAGCACGCATTCCAGCACCTCGTCGCGGCTGGCGTTGATCTCCTGGTGCGGCACATAGGGCGGCACAAAGATGAAATCGCCGGGCCCGGCTTCGGCAGTGAATTGCAGCTGCTCGCCCCAGCGCATCCGCGCCTTGCCCTTCACGACATAGATGATGCTTTCGAGATGGCCGTGATGATGCGCGCCGGTCTTGGCGTCGGGGCGGATCGTCACGGTGCCCGCCCATAATTTCTGCGCGCCGACGCGGGCGAAATTGATCGCGGCCTTGCGGTCCATGCCCGCGGTCGACGGCACGTTGGGATCGAGCTGATTGCCGGGAATGACTCGGACGCCATCATGCTTCCAGCGATCGGCGTCGTGGCTGTGCGAGTGATCGCCGTGAGAATGATCGTGCGAGTGATCGTGTGGATGGTCGTGAGAACCTGACATCGCGCTGCTTTCCGTAAAATCGTTCGGTGGCCAAGCGTACATAAAAACGTGAACAGAAACCAGCGTTTAGAGGAACCGCTGGCGCATTGGTGCGTTGCCTTATCGAAGCACAAACATCAGAAGGAATGTTCCATGGGTAGCACGGCAGACAAGGTTAAAGGCACTGCCAACGAAGCCATCGGCAAGGCCAAGCAGGGCATCGGCGAAGCCACCGGTTCTGAGCAACTGCAGGGCGAAGGCGTGATCCAGGAAGTCAAAGGCAAGGGCCAGAAGGCGATGGGCGACACCAAGGAAGCTGCCAAGGAAGCCCTCGACAAGGCCGCCAACGCGGCAAACAAGAATCTCTGATCGCGCTGATTGCGTGAAACTGAAAGACCGGCCCTTTGGGGCCGGTTTTTTTGTCGTTATCCATCGTCATGGCCGCGCATAGCCGTCTGAAGGACGGCGTCGCTTACGCTCGCCTATGCCCGGCCATCCACGACTTACTTTTTCGTGCGCAGTAAAGACGTGGATGCCCGGCATCGCAGACAAGTTTACGCGGTCTGCGCAAGGCAGACCACTATGGCCGGGCATGACGGAGAGGTTGAGATTAACTTAGCCCCGCTCGTCGATCACGGCCGGTTACTTCACCGCCAGCAATTCGACGTCGAACATCAGCGTGGCGTTGGGCGGGATGACGCCGCCGGCGCCGCGCGCGCCATAGCCCAGCGCGGGCGGAATGATCAGCGTGCGCTTGCCGCCGACCTTCATCGAGGCGACACCCTCGTCCCAACCCTTGATAACGCGGCCCTGGCCGATCGGAAAATCGAACGGCTCGTTGCGGTCGACCGAAGAGTCGAACTTCTTGCCCTTCTGGCCATTTTCATAGAGCCAGCCGGTGTAGTGCATGACGCAGGTCTGGCCGGGTTTCGGCGACGCGCCGGTGCCGACCGTGCTGTCGATGATCTGCAAACCTGAAGCTGTGGTCATGGGTTTTCCTGCGGTCTGGGCCGATGCGATTGTGGGAACGAGAGGTAAAGTAACGGCAGCCGCGACGGCTGTGAACGCAGTCTGGATGATCGTGCGCCGGGAAGATCGCATCTAGTTACCTTTCTCGATAAGTCGGAACGTGTCTAGCGCAACGGACCTGATGTTGTCACCCCGTCGGCGCGGGAAATACCCACGGAATCGACGCCATTCCGGTGTGGTCCATCAGCGCTTTTCCGCAACTTCTGCAACCCGATCGGACAGCTTCGCTATCGCCCTGCTATTTCATCTTGACGCCGGGCTCCCGGCCCCAAACCCGCAATTGACCCAGCTTGCCGACAAAGCCTGCCACGTCCTTTGGCGAAGCCAGAGCAATAAAGCCTTCGTCGATGTCGGCCTTTCCGATCCCGGCTTTCGCAAACAGCGGTGTTGCCGCTTCCACGTGACCGATGAACTTGCAATGAGCGAACGCATCGGCGACGAAATCCCGCGCGGTGGATTCCTGCAGCAGATCGTCCATTGCGGAAGCCGCCGGCAGCAGTGCAACCGCGTCGTACAATACCGAGGGACCGCCATCGATCATCTGATCAGCCTCGATCCAGCTCCCGTCGCCGGCCTTGGCTCCTCCCACCCTCGGGGCGATGATTTCGAACGTGGCGCCTTCCTTGGTGAGCGCCTTCTGCAACGCTTTCAGCAACGCAGCATCGGTGCCGTCGGTGACGAGAATACCGAGCTTGCGGCCTTCGAACCGTTGCGGCCCGTTCTCGACGATGCTCAGTTTCGACGACGGATCGAGGTCCTGCCGCGTCGGCATTGCCGCAGCGGCCGGTTTGGGCATCGCTTTCAGCCCGAGCCCTGTGCCGACCCTGCCCGCCAGCGTCTCGTCGATGTTGAGCAAATGCGACACCATCCGTTCGCGAATAGCTGATGTTTTCACCTTGCTGAGTTCGAAGGTCAGCGCCGCCGCGATATGATGCTGCTCGCCGCGGGTTTGGCTGATCAGGAACTGCCGCGCCTGGCTGTAATGATCGGCGAAGCTCTCCGCGCGCAGGCGGCGTTTGGCGCCCTGCTCCACGTCCGCAAACGGCACGAAGCCGCGCTGCGGGGATTCGCGCGGGCCTTCGCCGAACGAGTTCGGCTGATAGTTGACGCGCCCGACCGGGTTGCGCATCGCCATATGACCATCCTGCTGGAAATGAGCGAACGGACATTTCGGCGCGTTGATCGGAATATGGGTAAAGTTCGGGCTGCCCAGCCGCTTCAACTGGGTATCGAGGTACGAAAAATTGCGCCCCTGCAGCAGCGGATCGTTGGAGAAGTCGACGCCGGGCGGCACGTTCTGGGTCATGAACGCAACCTGTTCGGTCTCGGCAAAGAAATTATCCGGCATCCGGTCCAGCACCAGACGGCCGACCGGGACCGGCGGCAGCATTTCTTCCGGAATGATCTTGGTAGGATCCAGCACATCGAACTCGAAACGGTCCGCGAAGGCCTGATCGAACAGCTGAAACTGCAGTTCCCATTCCGGAAAATTTCCGGCCTGTATCGCGGACCAAAGGTCGCGGCGATGGAAATCCGGATCGGCGCCGTTGATCTTCACGGCCTCGTTCCACAACACCGACTGTAGGCCGAGCTTGGGCTTCCAGTGGAATTTGACGAACGTCGACTCCTGCTTCGCATTGACGAGGCGGAATGTATGAACGCCGAACCCTTCCATGAAGCGGAACGAGCGCGGAATGGCCCGGTCCGACATCACCCACATGATCATGTGCATGCTTTCGGGGGTGAGACTGATGAAATCCCAGAAATTGTCGTGGGCGGATTGGGCCTGTGGAAACGCGCAGTCCGGCTCTTCCTTCACCGCATGAACGAGGTCCGGAAACTTGATCGCGTCCTGGATGAAGAACACCGGAATGTTGTTGCCGACGATGTCCCAATTGCCTTCCTGCGTATAGAGCTTGACGGCAAACCCGCGCACATCGCGCGCCAGATCGAACGAGCCCTTTGCGCCCGCCACCGTCGAGAACCGCACAAAGGCCGGCGTTCGCTCGCCGCCGCGCTGAAACAGGTCGGCACGGGTGTATTTCGAAAGCGGCTTGTAGTTCTCGAAGAAGCCGTGTGCGCCGTAGCCGCGGGCATGAACCACCCGCTCCGGAATGCGCTCGTGGTCGAAGTGGAAGATCTTCTCGCGGAAATGGAAGTCTTCGAGCAGCGTTGGTCCGCGGGGGCCGATCTTGAGCGAGTTCTGATCGTCCGACACCGGGCCGCCCTGGGCGGTGGTCAGCACCGGCACATCACCTGTCGCGACCTGATGCAGTTCGCCGCCCTCGCCGCGACTGGGTTTCTGATCGTGAATCGTTACCGATCGGGCGGATATGGCTTTGCCGTTGGCGGCGGAACTGGAAGATTTGGCCATGAATTTTCCTTGTTAAGACAACGGCACCAGGTTTTGAGGATCAGCTCGGCGCGTTGCACGCCGACACCCATGCAGAGCGCGACTGCAAGCCGTGCAGCAACAGATCGTCCAGGGTCTTGATGTCTTTTGAAGACAACCCCATTTGCATCTCCCGATTGAACATTTTGAAACCGAGGCGCGTTAAACATTTCAGGACGGTCAAATGTTCCTGTCGGCGATTCACAAATGGGACGAGCTAGGTTTCAGACCTCATGTCGCGGAGCTTGAAGGCGAGCACGCTCGCCGAAAGGGCAGCGCCGACGCCGTTAGCAGCGACAATGACCCAGTCGCCTTTCAGCAATCCGTAAGCGATCCAGCACACCAGACCCGACGTCAGAACGACCAGCATGGTTAGCGAAAGATCGGCGGTCGATCCGCGCGGCCACGCCTTCTGCACCTGCGGAATATACGACAGGGAAGTAAGAGCGGCGGCGCAGGCTCCGATCCACGGAGCGAAGTCCTGGATCATTTCGATCGCGCCTTAAGTGAATGGGGTGGATCCGGAGCCTCACTGCGGAATTGTCCGTCGGGGCCCAAGATCTCTAACGATTCATGAATAGTGCGAGAAGTAGAATGATCGGAAGCGGAATTCCGATCAACCAGAGAAGCGCGCCTTTACCGAAACCCATGTCGGCCTCCATGCATTGATGACTGGACAACGCGTGGCGAAGAGAGGGGTTCCGACGATGCAATCCTTCAGCCGATCAGTCCGCCATCCCGGTCCAGCGCGAAATCGCGCAGCAAGGGCGAGGTCGCGCCCGCGATCAAATCGCCGATCAGGTGCGCGGCGAGATAGCTGAACGTGATGCCGTTGCCGCCATAGCCGTAGGCCGCAAAGACGCCCTTTTGCCCCGGCACCGGGCCGATCAGCGGCAGGCCGTCGCGCGTGGTGTCGAACGTGCCGGACCAGCGGAATTCGATTTCGGTGTTCGCGATCGGCCATAGCGCCGCAAGCTTTTGTGCGAGAATCCTGGACTTCTCCGGGATCAGGCGGTCGCGCGCCTCCGGCTCGATCACCTCCTCGCTGTCTTCGCCGCCGATGATGATCCGCCCGGCCCGCGTCGTGCGCGCATAGTGATAAGCCTTGCTGTTCTCCCAGATCAGCACGGCGTCTTTCCAGATGTTCTGCGGTTGCGGCGTGGTCGCAATCGCCCAGCTCGACGACACCGCGTGCACGGTCGAACGGACGATATCGGGCATCGTATAACCGGTCGCGAGTATCACCGAACGCGCCTCGATCCCGCGGCCATTGGCCATGGTGACACCGACTGAACGTCCCGCAGGATCGAACGCCACAGCCTCGCCATCGAACAGACGAGCGCTACGCGCAACGCAAGCGTTGAGAAGCCCGCGCGCCAGTTGCATGGGATCGGAATCGGCGGCGCCCGGCGAGACAATTGCGCCTGCGCGCGCAAATCCAAAAATCTCCAGCAGCCTGGCATGGTCGAGATAATCGCCGGGCAGACCGGCGCGTTGGCGCAGGCGATGTTCTTCGATCAATTCACCTCCGGTGTCACCGGCCGCCAGATAAAGCGCATCCCTGTCATGCATGTCGCAGGCGATGCCGAGCTGTGCTACCAGCGATTTCAGGCCGGTGACCGCGTTCAGGCTGGCGCGATAGGCGCGCGACGCGCGCTCGAAGCCATAGGCGTCCGTCAGTTCGGTGAGAGAGCGGTCGATTTCCCACAGCAGCATCGAGGTGCTGGCTGCGGTGCTGCCGCGACCCGGCAACTCGCGATCGACGATCACGACGTCGAGGCCCTGGCGAGTCAGGCGTTCGGCGACCAGCGATCCGGTGATCCCCGCGCCGACGACCAGCGCGTCGCATTTGAGATTCTCGCTGACCTCACGACGCGCCGGATGTGCGGCCGCCGCAAACCACGGCGATTGTCCGCCGTGCAGATCGGCCTGTTCGCTGTCGTCGGTATCGAGAACGCTGATCACGGACCTCAGGGGGCTGACGCAGGTCAAACCGGCGCACGTCCGCGCCCATCGCTTAACGAAAGCGATGGGGGTCTGGTTCCGTTATCCCTGAGATGGGCCGACAGACGGGCGGCGACCTGCCCGGCCGGTTTAATAGCCCAGCGCGCAACCGTCCTTGCGGGGATCGGAACCGCCGACCAGCGTGCCCTTGTCCCAGTCGATCCAGATCGCCTGGCCGCCGCCGAGCGGGCCGACCACACTGGTGGTCTTGTGCCCGATCTTCTTCAGGCCCTCGACGATATCAGCCGGCACGCTGTCCTCGAGCTGGTAGACGCCCTCGTAGTGCAGGCCCCGCGGCATATCGATCGCTTCCTGCACGTCGCAGCCATAGTCGATCATGTTGGTCAGCACATGGCTCTGGCCTACCGGCTGATACTGCCCGCCCATCACGCCGAACGGCATCAGCGCGCGGCCGTTCTTGGTCACGAGGCTCGGGATGATCGTATGCAGCGGCCGCTTGCCCGGCGCGATGCAATTGGGATGGCCGGGCTGGATCCGGAAACCGCCGGCGCGGTTCTGCAGCAGCACGCCGGTGTTATTGGAAACGATCGCCGAGCCGAACGAATGCGCGATCGAGTTGATGAACGAGCAGACGTTGCGGTCCTTGTCGACCACCGTGATGTAGACGGTGGACGGATTCATCGGCGGCGCGATGTTGGGCAGATCGAGCAGTCCGTCCATCCGGATCTTGCTGATGTGCTCTTCGGCGAACTCCTTGGCGAGGATGCCGGCAACATCGACGTGAACCTGCGCGGGGTCGCCGATATACTGCTCGCGCATCATGTAGGCGATGCGCGCGGCCTCGGCCTCGAGATGAAAACGCTCGACGCTCAGCGCGGGATATTTCGTGAGGTCGAAGCGCGAGAGGATGTTGAGCATGACAAGCATGGTGATGCCCGGGCCGTTCGGCGGGCATTGCCAGACGTCGTGGCCCTTATAGATGGTGCCGATCGGCGACGTCGTCTCGGTAGAGTGGGCTGCGAAATCCTCCAGCGTGTGCAGGCCGCCGATGCCGCGCAGGGTGTCGACCATGTCGGCGGCGATCTCGCCGGTATAGAACGCGTCGCGGCCATTCCTGGCGATCGCGCGCAGCGTCTTGCCCAACTCAGGCTGATGGATCAAATCGCCAGCGGCGGCCGGCTTGCCGTGCGGCAGCAAATAGCGCTCGGTGTTGGTGCCGTTCTTGAGCTTTTCGAAACCGTTCTTCCAGTCGAAGGCGATGCGCGGGGCGACGATGTAGCCTTCTTCCGCGGCCTTGATCGCCGGCTGCAACAGGGTATCGAGGCCCATCTTGCCGTGATCGCGCAGGATCGTATCCCAGGCGTCGATGCTGCCCGGAATGCTGACGGCGTGCGCCGAGGTCAGCGGCACCGAGTTGATCTTGCGCTCCAGATACCATTCGGCGGTTGCCGCCATCGGCGCGCGGCCGGAGCCGTTATAGGCGACGATCTTACCTTCGCCCTTGGGCTGGATGAGCGCAAAGCAATCGCCGCCGATGCCGGTCGATTGCGGCTCGATGACCCCAAGCAGCGCGCAGGCCGCGACCGCGGCATCCGCGGCGGTGCCGCCCGCGCGCATCACGTCGACCGCCACCAGCGCCGCGGCGGGATGCGAGGTCGCCACCATCGCGTTCTGGGCATGGACCGTCGAGCGGCCGGCGAAATGGAAATTCCTCATCAGGAAAGCTTTCTTTTCAGCGTTTTCTTTGGCCACGCCAAGGGTCGGGCGCGGGCTAACCGTGGGTTCTTGGCATATTCATCCCGGATTGGGCAATGGCTGGTATGCCAGAGATTTCACCACGAGGGCAGGCCGGCAAACGCAGGGGGTAGCGGCTGATTTTGCAGGGTTTCCCACTCGCTGCCCGCCTGATACACGGTCGCGATGCCCCTCAAGGTCGCCACCTTCTATCAGTTCGCCGCGCTGCCGGATTTCCGGGAACTGCGCGAGCCCCTGCGCGCGTTCTGCGCGGGCCTTGGGCTGAAAGGCAGCGTGCTGCTGGCGCATGAGGGCATCAACGGCACGATCGCCGGCGAACCTGCCGCTATCGACGCTCTGGTCGAGGAGTTGCAAGCAGGCGCCCTGCTCGGCGGCCGGCTCGACAATCTCGAACTCAAATTCTCCCAAGCCGCCACGATGCCATTTGCGCGGCTGAAGATCCGGCTCAAGAAGGAAATCGTCACGCTGGGCGACGCGATTGCCGACCCGACCCGGCAGGTCGGCACCTATGTGGAGCCGGCCGACTGGAACGCGCTGATATCAGCGCCCGATACCCTCGTGATCGACACCCGCAACGCCTTCGAGGTCGCGATGGGGACGTTCGAAGGCGCGCTCGATCCCGGCATCAGGAGTTTTGGGCAGTTCAAGGATTTTGCCGCGCGGCAGCTGGATCCCGCCAAGCACCGCAGGATCGCGATGTTCTGCACCGGCGGCATTCGCTGCGAAAAGGCCAGCGCCTATTTGCTGGCGCAAGGATTTAGCGAAGTCTATCACCTCAAGGGCGGCATTCTTCGTTACCTGGAAGGCGTGCCGAAAGAACAAAGCCGCTGGCGCGGCGAATGCTTCGTGTTCGACGAGCGCGTAGCGCTTGGGCATGGCTTGCAGGAACGGCAGATCAGCGAGGGCTCTCATGAGTGAAGCCAATGCATTTGGCGAGCGCATCGACGCGCTGGAGATGCGGCTGACGTTTCAAGACGTAACCATCGAGACGCTGAACCAGACCATTACCGAACAGTGGAAGCAGATCGACGCCCTGACGCGCCAACTCGCGGAGCTGAAGGAGCGGCTGCAGGACGCCGAAAGCAACATCACCGGTCCGGTCAACGAACGGCCGCCGCATTATTGAGACAACAAATGGAAACGGCCCCCGCCAGGGAGGCCGTTTCGTCAAACTCAACGCTGGTCAATAAAAACCAACGCTGCTTAATACCGTTCGCGCTCGATGATGACCTTGCGGTCGGGGTCGTAATCGCGCTTGCGCTTGATCACGACGGTCTCGTCGCGATCACGGTACTCACGCTCGCGGATCACCTCACGGTCGCGATAGCGGTCACGGTCGACGCGGCCGACGGTAACGCCAGCGCCTCCCGGTCCAACGCCGACACCGACGCCGACATCCTGCGCACTCACCGGCTGAACGAAGGAAATTCCGGCTACCGCGACGGCAGCCATTACAAGATGCTTGATCATCGCATGTTCCTCTCTGTGGATTTATCTCTGTGAGTTATCTGGGAGCAATTCGGGGTGATATGAATCGTTCCGGCGCAATCACGCACGCTGCAATTGCACTACGCGTGCATGCCAAACCAGATCGCGAGCGCGATCATGGCAGCCACGATCGCGGCCCAGACCACCGGCGCGGCTTGCTTCGAACTGCCGCTACGCGGCGAGTTGTTGGCGGCGTGGTTGAATTCAGTCTTCATCACATCACCCGCCAATAAGTGCTAGCGGAAAACCGCGAGTACCTTGTCCCACAGCGTTTCGTTGGCGCGATCGCCGTCATGTTTCGACGGCGCCGGTTGCGCGGCGCTGGCGGGGTCGGAGGCGGGGAAACTGCCCTCCAGCCCGGCATCGAGCTTTTCGTGCATTTCCCGATCGGCCAACAGCGCCTCACGGGGGTCATCGGCGTGCTTGTCATGCGCCGCGGGATTGAATTTCTCAGCCATGTCGTCCTCCATGGGAATACAACATCGGCGATTGGCCGCAGTTCCGCTTTGCTCATGCCGAAAAAACGTTCCAGCAAGCGGAACTTGCGCCGGATTCCGTCATATGCCGGGTGCAGCGGTTGCGATACAGGGAAATCCCGAGATTGCGCTGATATGTCCGCCCCTGAAGAGCCGCTCCCCGCCCCTTTGCTCCAAATGCCAGATGAGAATGATACCGAGTTCCGCTCGCCAGACTCCGCGAATGTGGGAGTGTCGGCGCTGCGGCCATAAGAACCCGCTTCAGAAAACCACTAGCTTTCAGCCTGGCCGCCGCTTCCTGCGACGCCACCGAAAAACAGCGCGGACAGCTGCTTCATGACGACCCGAGCATGATCGTTGTCCAGCTCCAACTTCGCGCAAAGCAACCCTTTGACGGGAGGCAGCGGCGGCAAATAGTATTCCTTTGCGTAAACCAGGTCTGGCGGAATCATGCGTCTGGGAATTGCGGTAATGCCGATGCCCGCCCTTAGCGCCGCCAGCTTCGCATGAAAATCGGGGCTATTGAAAACAATCCTGTAGGAAAGCCCCTGCTTCACCATCGTCCGTATCATCGAATCGTCACCGGGCCATGTCAGCAGCGGGATCGGCGCACCGGGACTGAGCACAAAGTCTTTCGAACGTACCCAGAGCATCGGATCTTCGCATTCATTGATGACCAGCTCTTCGACCTCGGCCTTGATCGCCTCATTCTCATAAATGCAGGCCATGTCGATATAGCCGTCGGTCAATCCCTTCCCGATCGCCGTCGAATGATCCGTGTGGATCATGATGTTGGCCATTGATTGCTGCGTTTGATGCTTGACGAACTCCGGGACGAACAGAGTACTTAGTCCGAGCCGCAGTGGTTTCGGACCGATAGTGTTACCACCGAGCCGCAACATCTGATCGTTCGCTTCGAGAATTCGTCGCGCATGGTGCAAAGCAAGCTTGCCAAGCTCGGTGGTCGTCGTCCCATTGGCCGTCTTCACAAACAACGAGCCGCCGATCATGCTTTGCAGCCGTTTCACCTGCGAGCTTATCGCCGGCTGGCTCAATCCCAGCCGCTCACCTGCTTTGGACAGGCTTCTGGTCTCTGATATGGCGACGACGGTACGAATGATCTCGATTGGAATATGCATGTGAAAATTTTGTCGGTGCGTCAAAACGGTCCTCCACAACCGCACTAATGGCCCCCGCCCCCGGGATCAATAAGAATCAATATTGGTATTGCAGGCGGTTGTACGCCAATATGTTTACTATCCAACAGGAAAACACATTCCATGTGACCGCTAGGGTGCATATCCCGTATTTGTCCGGGCGCGTCCTTTCGATCGGGGCATCCGCCGCAGCATTGCGCGCATTGATGGACCCATAAAAAGCTGAGGTCTCACAGCAATGGATCAACCGCTCCAATTCTCAGAAGAAGTTTTATAGCGCGTGTTCACCCATCCCTGAGATGCTGAACGAAAATCAGCATCGTGAGGTACAGGTGATGCGTAAACTGGTTCGTTGCTGCCGTGGCGTATCTGCGATCGAGTTTGCGATACTGGCGCCGGTGTTTCTGTTGCTGGTATTCGGAATAGTCGTATTTGGCGCCTATCTGGCCATGGTCCACGGCGTACAGCAGCTGGCCGCCGAAGCCGCCCGTTCGTCCATTGCGGGGATGAATGATAGCGAGCGAAGGAGTCTCGCCGCGAGTTACGTCACCGCCAATGCATCGACCTATCCACTGCTTACGGGGAATGCGCTCTCCGTCAATGCCGCTGCATCGGCCGGCGACGCCAACGTATACGTCGTCACGGTAAACTATGACGCGTCGCGTAGCTTCATCTATCAATTGCCGTTCGTTCCTGCCCCGCCATCCACGATCGTCCGCTCCGCGGCGATCCCAAATGGAGGGTTCTGACTTGATAACGAAGCCGATATTCCGGCGGTTTCGCGCCGACGAGCGGGGCAACATAGCCATCATGGGTGCCGGCCTGATGGTCCTGGTGATCGGATGCACCGCGCTTGCGGTTGATCTTGGAACGATCTTCGCTGACCGGCGCAAGACCCAGAGCACCGCCGACCTCGCTGCCATTGTTGCTGCCAGCAATCTTTCCAATGCGGTGAACGCTGCGACGGCGACGGTCGTGAAAAACAACTATCCCGCAAGCTCGATGGTAAAGCTCGAACTCGGAACATACACTGCCAACAGCACCGTTTCGCCGCAGACCCGCTTCGTGACACCGGGGGCCGGCACCGCGAATGCAGCACGCGTAACCTTGAACACCCAGACGCCGCTGTACTTTGCACGCGTCTTCACCGGCACCAACCAGTTCACGATAAAGACTTCAGCCACCGCGTCGTCGACCGCCATCGCGTCGTTTGCCATCGGCTCGAGATTGGCATCGGTGAATAACGGATTGATCAACGCCATGCTCGGCGCGACCCTCGGAACCAATCTGTCGCTATCGGTGATGGACTATGAAGCCCTCATCAGCGCTCGCATCGACGCGCTGGATTTTCTCTCCGCGTTGGCGACACGCATCAACCTGACCGGCGCCACCTACGACAGCGTGCTCACCAGCAACGTTAAAGTCGCCGACATCATCGCGGCGGCATTGACCACCCAGCAGACCGCCAATGGAGCGAACGCCGCGACAGCTGCGTTATCGACGATCTCGCAAGCCGTCTCCAGCAGCACGACAAAAATCAAGCCGGGATCACTGATCGACGTCGGTCCGTATGCCAATCTCCCTACGGGACAGAAAGCCAAGGTTGGCGTCGGCGTGTCGGCGCTTGATCTGGTGTCAGCCACGGGCCAGGTCGCAAATGGCACAAACCAGATCGCAACTTCCGTCAATCTCGGTTTGCCGGGCATCGCCAGCGCCTCCCTCACCGCGACCATCGGTGAGCGGCCGGTCGGCTCCGGATGGATTGCACTTGGTACCAAAGGCGCCAGCGTGCATACCGCGCAGACCCGCATTCTGCTGTCGGTCCAATTGGTCGGCAGCGGCGCTGTTCCCGTGGTCAATTTGCCGCTGTACGTCGAAATAGCGTCCGGCACGGCCACGCTCAACGCCCTGAACTGCGGACGCCCGAATATCAACACATCGACCGTCACGCTCGGCGTAACGCCCGGAATCGTCGATGCATGGATCGGCAACGTGACGACAGCCGAGCTGAAGAACTTCACAAGCAAGCCGAACCCGCCCGCAGCCACGCTGGTCAATCTGGGTGGAGTGACAGTCACCGGTCGCGCCCACGCCGGGATGGGCAACACGACCGCCAAGAGCGTCGACTTCAGCTACTCGGACATCCAATCCCAGGTCAAACGGACGGTGACGACCACGAACTTCACTTCATCCCTCACATCGAGCCTGCTTGGGGATCTGTCGCTGTCCGTGAATGTGGGCCCGTTAGGACTTCCCGTTCCCGGACTCGGTTCGACGGTCAGCGGCATCCTTGGCGGTGCGACCGGTTCGATCGATCAATTGCTGGCCTCGGTGCTTGCGACGCTCGGTGTGGGTATCGGACAGGCCGACGTCTGGGTGCTTGGAATCCGCTGCGACGGAGCCGTGCTGGTAAACTAGCAATCCTCTCTGAAGGTTGAACCGGATTGGGGAATCCGGCGCTTCTCGATAACCATCGATTGAATAGCGATAGCCATCAAACGCTTGGCCAAGCCTCAACTGGCGTGTATCAGGAACGGCGTCTCTTACCCGATACATGGCTGGAACCAACGTTTGACCTCCTCTCCAACAATCAAACCGTTTCTCGACGTATTGTCCGGCCACCGTCAGCCGGTGCCGCCGGTCTGGATGATGCGGCAGGCCGGGCGTTATCTGCCCGAGTATCGCGAGCTGCGCGCCAAGGCCGGCGGCTTTCTCGATCTGTGCTTCACGCCGGAATACGCCGCCGAGGTGACGCTGCAGCCGATCCGCCGTTTCAACTTCGATGCCGCGATCATCTTTTCCGACATTCTCGTCATCCCCTACGCGCTCGGCCGTTCCGTACGCTTCGAGGCCGGCGAAGGCCCGCGGCTCGACCCCCTGGATACGCCGGAGCAGGCGACGAGCCTGGCCACGCAGGCCGACTTCAGCAAACTCGAACCGGTGTATGAGGCGCTGCGCCGCGTTCGCCGCGAGCTCGATCCCAACATCGCGCTGATCGGCTTCTGCGGCGCGCCGTGGACGGTGGCGACCTACATGGTCGCAGGCCAGGGCACGCCGGACCAGGCGCCGGCCCGGATGATGGCCTATCGCCATCCCCAGGCGTTTTCGAAGATCATCGACGTGCTGGTCGAGAATTCGATCCAGTATTTGCTCGGCCAGCTCAAGGCCGGCGCCGACGTGCTGCAGATTTTCGACACCTGGGCCGGCGTGCTGCCGCCGCGCGAATTCCAGCGCTGGTCGATCGAGCCCGCCAAACGCATCGTCGCGGGCGTGCGCGCGCAAGTGCCCGATGCCAAGATCATCGGCTTTCCCCGCGGCGCAGGTGCAATGCTGCCCGCTTACGTCGAGGCGACCGCCGTCAATGCCGTCAGCATCGACTGGGCGGCCGAGCCGTCATTGATCCGCGAGCGCGTTCAGAACCGCGTCGCCGTGCAGGGCAATCTCGATCCGCTGGCGCTGATCGCCGGCGGTGCGGCGCTCGATCGCGCGGTCGACGACGTGCTGGCGAATTACGCCAGCGGCCGGCTGATCTTCAATCTCGGCCACGGCATCCAGCCAGAAACGCCGATCGCGCATGTCGAGCAGATGATCAAGCGGGTGCGGGCGTATAAGGGGTAATTGTCATGCCCGCGAAGGCGGGCATCAAGTAACCACCAGCCCGCGCGAGAACCGAGACGTCACGGCGTACTGGATCATCCGCCTACGCGGATGATGACAGTGGTGTTTGCCGGGGCTGCCTCAGTCGGAATGCAGAACCGAATAGGCTACCGCGCATCCTCCAAAATCATGTCGGAGGCCTTTTCGGCGATCATGATGGTCGGCGCGTTGGTATTGCCGGACATCAGGTCCGGCATGATGGAGGCATCGACCACGCGCAGGCCCTCGATGCCGCGCACGCGCAAGCGCTGATCGACCACGGCCAGCGGATCGTTGCCCATCCGGCAGGTCGAGGTCGGATGATAGACCGTGCTGCCGGTGCGGCGGCAGAAATCCAGCAACTCGTCGTCGCTCGCGACTTTCGGGCCGGGATCGACCTCGCCGACCGCAAATGGCTTGAGCGCCGGCGCCGCGAGAATCTTGCGCAATATCCTGATGCCGTCGATGAAGGCGCGGCGGTCGGTTTCGGTTGCGAGATAATTGATACGGATTTCCGGCGCCACGCTCGGGTCCGCGCTCTTGATGCGCAGCGAGCCGCGGCTTTCGGGACGCAGCTGGCATACCGAGGCCGTGAAGCCCGATTGCGCATGCAGCTTCTCGCCCATCTTGTCGGTCGAGAACGGCAGGAAGTGAATCTGGATGTCGGGCGAGGCCAGCCGCGGATTGGTCTTGAAGAACGCGCCCGAGGTGCCGGCCGCGATCGTCAGCGCGCCCTTGCGGAACGCCGCATATTGCAGACCGGCCATCACCCGCCGAACCGGGTTGTTGACGATGTCGTTCAGCGTGATGGATTGGGCGCAACGCGTCACCAGCCGGACCTGCAAATGATCCTGCAGATCGTTGCCGACGCCTTGCGCGTCGAGCACCACCTCGATGCCGTGGCTCTTCAGGAGGTCCGCTGGCCCGACGCCGGAGAGCTGCAGCAATTGCGGCGAATTGTATGCGCCGCTGGAGACCAGGATTTCCTTGCGCACCCGTGCAATGCGCACGCGGCCTTCCTGCTTGTACTCGACCGCTTTGGCGCGGCGACCTTCGAACAAAATGCGCTGCGCCAGCGCCGAGGTTTCGATGTGCAGATTGCTGCGGTTCTTCGCGGGACGAAGATAGGAGAACGCCGAACTGGCGCGGCGGCCGCGCCGCGTCGTGGTCTGGAAAAATCCGGCGCCTTCCTGGGTCGCACCGTTGAAATCCGGATTGGTCGGAATGCCGACTTCGGCGGCCGCGACAACGAAAGCCTCCGACAAGGGATCGTGATGCCGCCAGTCCGACACCGGCAGCGGGCCGTCCGCGCCGTGATACTTGTCGCCGCCGCGTTGTTGATTTTCGGCCTTCTTGAAATAGGGCAGCACGTCGTCATAGCCCCAGCCGGCATTGCCGCGCTGGCGCCAGCGATCGTAATCCTCATGCTGGCCGCGCACATAGAGCAGACCATTGATCGAGCTCGAGCCACCCAGCACCTTGCCACGCGGCTGAAACACCTGCCGGCCGTTCAAGCCCGGCTCGGGCTCGGTCTGGTACATCCAGTTGACGGATTTTTCCTTGAACAGCTTGCCGTAGCCGAGCGGCACGTGGATCCAGAGATTGCTGTCCTTTGGTCCGGCCTCCAGCAGCAACACCGAATGCTTGCCGTTCGCGCTCAGCCGATTGGCGAGCACGCAGCCGGCCGAGCCGGCACCGACGATGACGTAATCGAATTCGGAAGCGTCGTTATTATTGTTCATTGGTTCCCCCGGGCACTATCCGGCGTCCCTCCTCCCTATGCAACGATGTGGGATGATCACGGGCGATGCACCGTTCGGGTGCATCGCCACACAGGATGCCAGCCATGGAAAACAGGTAGCGGGGGCGTCCGATAGGGTCAAGTTGCCGCAAGCTTTGAGAAATCCGGCGGGCGGCGCTCGGCGAATGCCGTGAAGGCTTCGCGCGCCTCCATCGTCTTCAACCGTTCCGCGAACCGTTCACTCTCTGCCAGTATCTGCGCCATCAACATCTCGGGATTGCGCATCAGCCGCTTGGTCGTGCTGACGGCACCGGCCGGTTGCCTGGCGAGACGTCCCGCAAGCGCCTTTGCCTCGGCATCGAGCCGGTCCAGCGGCACGACGCGATTGGCGATGCCCCAGGCCAGCGCAGAGGCGGCATCGACGGCCTCACCAAGCGCAAACATCTCAAAGGCGCGCGCATAACCGATCCGAAGCGGCATCAGCAGGCTGGAGGCGGCTTCCGGCACCAGTGCCAGATTGACGAACGGCGTTGAAAGCAGCGCGTTCTCGGCCAGCACCACGAGATCGCAATGCAGCAGCATCGTGGTCCCGACGCCGACGGCGCGTCCGTGGACCGCGGCAACCAGCGGGCGGCTGGATTGTGCGAGCGATTTCAGGAAGCGGCTGACGTGGCGCTCGCCCTGCATCTGGCCGGTGGCAATCGCCGCGAACTCGCCGACGTCGTTGCCGGCAGTGAACATGTCGCCTTCGCCCCGGATCAGGACCACGCGGACGGCGGGATCGTTCTCCGCACCCTGGATCGCGTCCGCCAGCGCGCCGTACATCGCGTTTGTCAGCGCGTTCTTCTTGTCGGGTCGCGCCATCGTCAGAATCAGGATGCCGCCGTCGTTTTCGATTTTGATGTGTTCGGTCACTGCACTTCTCCTCTTGGAAACCTGGTTTGAAAACTGGTGAGCCAGCGCGCGACGATTTCGATTTCGGCGTCGGTGAATCCCTCGGCGAGGCGTGCGTTGATTTCGGCAAGCCCGGCCTTCGATTGCGCCAGCGCCACGCGCCCGACCGGCGTCAGCCAAAGCCGCCACGCGCGGCCGTCAGCCGGATCGGCGCGCCGCTCGATCAGGCGAGCCGCCGTCATCCGGTCCACCAGGCCACTGATGCCGGGCGGACCGAGGTCCAGCGCCGCACCCGCCTCGCCCATCAGGGCCCCGTCGTGTTGACCGAGGATAAAGAGCAAGCCGGATTGCGCGGCCGTCACCCCGTTCCTCCCTGTCTTCGTGGCGACCCATCGCTGCAGCCGCCGCTGCGCGACGTTGAGCAGGAAGACCAGCCGGCGGTCCGGGCGGGAGGTCACTTGCGGACCCGCTCCTGGGAATTTAGTTCGCATGCGAAATATCTACCCGAAGGCCGGGAGCTTGTCACTACTGAATGTGATGTCGCACCCTCGGCACCGAGCGAGGTTCCGCGGCCGGCCCGCGCCGGCGAAGAAGGCGCCCGCTTCCACCCGGAATTCCTGCTCGACTGCGTACCAACCGGTCCCAAGGCGCGGCCCCGCCCAATGGAGCGGTCCAGGAGAGCGGCCAAGTGATTGGTTGCCCTTTGGTCCCGGCGGGAGGATGCTGTCGACCCTGGGCAAAGGGAGAGCGGCATGAGCAAGGCAAGCCTCGACAATCGCCACCGCAACCACGATGGCGAAATCAGCCACAAGCACGGCGCCACGCTGGTTGGCACGTTTCGCAAGATTTACGGACAGGGATTCGCCGCCGGTTATCCGGCAACCGAGAAGCTGAGCGACGTCTTGCTTCAGCTCAACGAGACCTCGCTGAGCCAGCTTCGCCGGGATTACGAAACCGGTCACCTCGAACAAAAAATCGCGAAAACGGCGAAGTAAAACCCCGCCTCCGCGACCCTGCCCACGTTCGCCGACCGCGACGGCAGCGGCGGCGTGTCGATCGATGACCAGATGTTTTGACGCGCTTTCTTCACGCCGCTTCGCCTGAAAACGCCGTCGACGATAGCAACAAGAGCAAGGATACCGTGATGAACCTGCCAACGCATTTGCTGCCGACCACCGTGGTCGGAAGCTATCCGCAGCCGGAATGGCTGGTGGACCGTGCGATGCTGTCGAAGGTGGTGCCGCGCACGCGCATGCATGCGATGTGGCGGCTGCCGCCGGAGCATCTGCAGGAAGCGCAGGACGACGCCACCATCGTGGCTATCCGCGACATGGAGCGCGCCGGCATCGACATCGTCACCGACGGCGAAATCCGCCGCGAAAGCTATTCCAACCGGTTTGCGACCGCGCTCGACGGCATCGACGACGAAAAGCCTGACATGATCACCTCGCGCAGCGGGCAACAGACGCCGGTGCCGCGCGTGGTCGGCCCGGTGAAGCGCAAGGGCCCGGTCGAGCTCCACGACATGGAATTCCTGCGCAGGAATACCGACCGCGCGGCCAAGATCACCCTGCCCGGCCCGTTCACGATGAGCCAGCAAGCCAGGAACGAGTTCTACAAGGACGACGAAGAACTCGCGATGGCGTTTGCGGAGGCCGTCAACGCCGAAGCGCTGGATCTGCAAAAGGCCGGCGCCGACGTGATCCAGCTCGACGAGCCCTGGGTGCGCAACAATCCGGACCTCGCAAGGCGCTATGCCGTCAAGGCCATCAACCGCGCATTGGCCGGCATCACTGTGCCGACGGTCGTGCATCTGTGCTTCGGCTATGCCGCGGTCGTGCCGGGTTCGACCAAGCCGGCGGGTTACTCATTCCTGGCCGAACTCGCCGACACCAGCGCCGAACAGATTTCGATCGAGGCCGCGCAGCCGAAGCTCGATCTCGGCGTACTCAAGGATCTCTCATCGAAGAAGATCATGCTGGGCGTGCTTGATCTGGGTAATCCCGAGATCGAGACCGCCGCCATCGTCGCGGATCGCATCCGCAACGGCCTCAAGCATGTCGCGGCCGAACGTCTGGTGGTGGCGCCCGATTGCGGCATGAAATACATGCCGCGCCACGTCGCATTCGGAAAGCTGAAGGCGATGTGCGAGGCGGCTGCGATCGTACGCAAGGAAATCAGCTAGGGCGCTTCCCCTCGCACCTAAACCTCGGCGTAGAGTTCGATGACGTTATCCTCGGGGTCGCGGAAGAACAGCGCGCGATGGTGCCAGCTCGGTATATCCCGGGGCGGGCTCAGGATTGTCACCCCCCTGGATTGCAACGTCGCATAACAGGAATCGATCAGATGCGGCGCAACCCGGAAGGCGAGCTGGACCGCGGCCGAGCCGGGGGGAAACGGACCATCGTGCCACGCAGCCCAAGGACCGCGCGGCCTCAAGGTGAGCAGCGCGGAGCCGACCTGAAAGCTGACCCAGTTCTCACTGTCGTGAGCGAGCGGAAAGCCCATCACGTCGAGATAGAATTGCTTGGTCTCCTGCATCTTCGAACACAGCAGAATGGTGTAGTCGAGATTGCGAATGTCACCCAGACTCATGCAGCTGCCATCCTTGAAAAATCGATCTGAAATGACTGGCCACGCCGCGAGATGGCCCAACGAAAATGATAGCTCTTATGGGACTACATCGTCAAAGCAGCTTGGCGCGGACGAACAGCGCGCGCAATGCGGCGGTCGCCTGCACCGTCAGCATCGCATCTTCAGCGGCGCCTTGCAGCGTACGGACCGCATCGGCGTGCAACGACTTGAACTCGATCCATTCGACCGAGCTGAGATTGGTGATAAACTGATAGGCCTGGCCGACGGTACCGATCGATACCGTCTTGCCGTTCAAACTGATCTTGAACGTGGCCCGCAGCGGCGTGTCGGAATTGGAGACGCTGTTCGCAGTCATGATGGCGACGTCGAACGCCGCGACGCGGTCAGTCCCTCGTTCAGGCTCGGCACCACGACGAGGCGCTTGACCTGCCCGTTTCGATAGGCCTGCAGGAACTTGTCGTATTCCTTGATCGAGACGCAGCCGTTGGAATCGCCATTGGGCCCGAGCAGATAGGAGTGCACCAGCAATCCGGTTCGTCCGAGCGTGTCGGCATCCCCCACCGGCGTCATGCGAAGCGCCGCGACACCATGAAACAGCTTCTCTCGCGGTTTCAGATCATAGACGTTCGGCGGCGTCGCCCCGACCATGCGCATGGCGACCGAGGCTGGGTTATCCATCAGGCCGCCGAGGCCTGAATGCGCCTCGAGCTTGACGCCGTTCGGCATATAAACGGTCCGCGCCGAGATGTCGTAGACGGCGGTCGTGCTGTCATAACCGAGCGCGCTGAGATCCGGCTTCTTGACGAACAAGCCGTCGCCCGGCGTTAGCGACGCCAGCGTAAAGCGCATCGGCACCATATCGGCCAGCTTCTGGAACATGGTCCGGTCGTCCGACCGCGCCGGCGGAGGCGGCGGATCAACCCGCAGCGCCAGACTGGCTTCGGCCGGCCGTGACTTCGGCAGCGGAATCGCAGGTCCGGCTGGCGCTGCGGGCTGGTCGACCTGCGTGTCCGGCAATAGCTCGGCCAGCTGGCTTTCGATGTGACCGAACTCGGCGTCGAAATCCGTTCGCGCCGGACGGAAGACGGGACGCGAGGGATACCTGATCGACGACGCGTTGCGCGCCGATCCCGATCCGAACCTGTCATCGAAAGAGAATGTACCGGCGCTGTTGGCGGCTTGCGGATTTCGTAGCCAGGCAACGAGATCAACATTCATCGACCAGGCGGCCAGCGCCGACGTCACCACGAGCAAGGCAGCGGCCAAGGCGGCCTTGCCGACCAATGGAAAACCGCGGCTCAAAGCAGGCCCGGTCGTGCTCGTGGTCCTGTAATCCATCCGTCCCCGGCTCGGCGCTTCGGAATCAGACCTGATTCCGCAAGGGATTCACCGAATAAGCCCAAATATAATGCAATTCAAAGTAAGGCATAATCGAGACACCGGACCGCGGCTAGGGTCATCCATCGAATTCGCGGCGACCCGGGCAATCTTGGTAAACAGCCGCCGGTTCCGGGTGTGACAATAATGGAGGCATGCTCAGGGCCGGATCGTCGGGCTGGTATTCGGCGCCGGCGCCTGTTCCAGCTCGGAATGGTCCGGCAGCTTGTCCGCATGCACTGATAGCGGGGGCCCGATCCAGATCGGATCGGCAAGATGGTCGCGGCGCGGATTCGTCGTGTTCGGATGGACCAGAACGCTCAGCCTGCCATGATTGAGCATCAGCCAGGGCACCAGTTCAGGGAACACCTCTTTGGCAAAGGCCACCTGATACATCGCCTGATCGTGGGGACCGACCTTGACGTCGTGCCAGCGGCCGATCGTCACCGAAAAGCGCTCGCCAATCCAGCCGCGCAACTGCTCGGCTTCGCCTCGCGTCGCCGCCGGATCGTAATAGATATGGGCATGGTAGCTGGCGATCTCGCTCAGGGATCGCGCAGCCCCCTTCTCCGGCAACTCGCTCATCGCGACCGCTCCGTTTCCTGCCAATCTAATACAGCAGCAACCATCGCCTCAAGCGGCGGTAGGGTCAATCGGCAGATGGTCACCTTTTCCGGCAGCGGCACTTGCGCTGACTTCAGCTGCGCCGTTTGCCGCCTTCGAAGACGGTCATACCGGCGGCGGGATCGAGGTCGGTCTCGGTCGCCTCGGTGAGGCGCGCCATCATCATGTAGAAGCCGATCGTCATGATCGATTCGACGATCTCCTGCTCGGAGAAATGCGCGCGCATCCCGCCAAATACCGGCTCAGGCACACGCACATTGTCGACCACTTGCCGACCGAAAGCCAGCAGCGCCTGTTCGGCTGCATTGAACGCGGCGTCGGCGTAATTGCCCTGTTCGAGGCAGTCGATCTGCGGCTGCGTGACGCCGACGCCGAGCGCGATCGGGACATGCTGGCGCCACTCATAGGCGCCGCCTTCCCGCTGCGCGGCCTGCAGGATCAGCAACTCGCGATTGACGTGGCTGAGCTTCTGCTTATGCAGGATGGAGTTGGCGAACCGCATCGCCGGAATGAAGTTGGTCTCGGCATGCGCCAGCATCCGGAAGATGTTGAGCTTGACCGGCATCCGGTCGAAAGCCGTGCGGATGTCGCCGCTGGTCTTCTCCGGATCGATCAGGGGTAGTCTGGCCATGCGCGTCTCCTTGCGTTTGCTGTTTTTCTTTCGACGTTGACCGGGGATCAGCGAGCTCTGACGTCACGGATCGGATCGGAGCCGTCCCAGGCGGCCGCGATCTGCTTGATGTGCTCGAAGAAGCGTCCCTTTCCGCCGCTGATATCGGAGATCTCGATCACGGTGCCGGGATGGGATTCCGTATCGAAATAGCAGAAGCGGCCCTGCTCGCCGCCGATCTGGCCCTCGTGCCCGACCTTGTAGCCCAGCGACAACGCGCGGTCGTAGAGCGCCTGATATTCCCTCGTCCAGTACGACATGTGCTGCATTCCTTCGCGCCCGGAATCGAGAAACTCCTTGTACATGGAAGGCGCGTCATTCCGTTGCTGGATCAACTCGATCTGAAGATCGCCGGAATTGGCGAGCGCGATGCTCATCTCCACGCCGGACTCGGCACCGCGGTGACGGAAATAGTCGGTCTTGACCCGGTCGATATAGAACCAGGGCCCGACGCCCATCACGTTGATCCAGTGATCCATCGCGGCGTGGATGTCACGCACCACATATCCGTTCTGACAGACGGCGCCAAAAATGCGACTCATGTTTACCTCCGTTGCCGCGGACCTTAGTCCGCCTATTGCGGACCGCCGCGGCATCATTTCCCGTCAGCCGATCGAACGGCCGCCGTCGATCACGAGCTCGGTGCCCGTGACGTAGCGGCTCTCGTCGCTGGCGAGCCACAGAATACCATTGGCGATATCTTCCGGCATCGCCTTGAACCCGAGCGGCACCGCGCGTTCGGTCAGCTTGTCCAGTGTCGGTCCGCGCGGCGGTCCCGAATTCGAGCCTGCCTCGGCGGTGCCGATCAGCGTATCCCAGATCGCGGTTTCGGTGATGCCGGGGTGAAGCGAGTTGACGCGCACGCCGTCCTTGGCAGCGGCGCATTCCAGCGCGACGGATTTTGTGAACAGACGGACGCCGCCCTTGGTCGCGCAATAGCCGGACACGTTTGGCGAGGCTTTGATTCCCGCGATCGAGGAAACATTGATGATGCTGCCGCCACCGCCTGCGCGCATCAGCGGAAGCGCGGTTTTGACGCCGAGGAAGACGCCATCGAGGTTGACGGCAACCTGCCGGCGCCAATCGGCAAGCGACATGTCGACGACCGGACTGGAGAGACCGATCCCGGCGTTGTTGACGAGAACGTCGAGCCGGCCGAACCGCGCCTTCGTCCTCGTTATCACCGACTGCCAGTCTTCCTCGCTGGTCACGTCGTGATGGAAGTATTCCGCCGCGCATCCGGCCGATCGCAATTCGCTTAGCAGGCGCTCGCCGTTCTCGTCCTGCAGATCGGTCGCGACGATCTTCGCGCCCTCGCGCGCCAACACGATGACCGCGCCGCGCCCGATCCCGTTGGCGGCGCCGGTCACCAGCGCGACCTTGCCTTCGACCCGCCGTTTCATGCGCTCCGCCCGTTCACGCCAAATCCTCCCAGCCCGGTCGGGCGCTGTTCTTGGAAACGTTTCCACGATTGAGCTTGATGTTTCCAATGATGTCAATATTAATAGGTAAAGTACCTCAAATAACGTTTCCAGTAACACGTCGATTTTGATCTGCCAGAGTTCGAATCCAAACGAATCCGGGCGCTTAGGACGAGACAGCGGGCACGCAGGACCGATGGCCAGAACCCAGCCGACTCCATCCCTGCGCCCGACCATCCGCGATGTCGCCGCGCAAGCCGGCGTGTCGGTCTCTAGCGTCAGCCGGGTGTTGAACCGCGAGCCGCATACGAGTCCTGAACTGCACGCCCGGATCATGCGCGTGGTGGACCGACTCGGGTTCGAGCCACATTCCGCCGCGCAGGCGCTGCGCTCGCGCGCGAGCAACACGATCGGCTGCATGGTCTCGGATATCTCCAACCCGCTCTACAGCGAGATGGTCAACGCCGCGGAAGAGGAATTGCAACGCGCCGGCTACGTCCTGATGCTCGGCGCAACCCGGCACGCCGAGGAACGCGAGACCGCTTTCATATCCGCGGTGCGCCGGCGGCGGATGGATGGATTGCTGCTGTTCGCCGGAGACAACACTCACAAGGATTTCACCAGCGCGCTGGCCACGCTCGACCTGCCCTGTGTCGGGATCGACCGCGAGGTGCCGGGCGCGCCGTCGGTGCGCGCCGATCATCGCGGCGGCGGCTTTGAGGTGACGCGCTATCTCATCCGCCTTGGCCATCGCCGTATCGCGCTGCTGACCGGGCCTGCGGCGGTGCTGCCGAGTACGGAGCGAGTAGCCGGATATCGGCAGGCGCATATTGAATCCGGACTTGATGTCGATCTCGATCTCGTCCGCCCGCAGGTGCACGGCTCGGGCATCGCCTTCAGCGACGTCTGCCAGTTGCTGCAGGGGCCTGCGCCGCCCACGGCGATCATCACGCTGGGAACGCATATGCTCGCAAGCGTGATGGACGCGTTCGCCAGTAACGGCATTCGCTATCCGAGCGACATCTCGCTGGTGTGTATCGGCGACACGGATCTGGCCCGGCACGCGACGCCGGCAATCAGCACGCTGACATGGGACTTGAGCGAAATCGGCAGGATCGCCGCAAAAACCCTGCTTGAGCGGGTGCGCGACGGGGATCAGGCCCAGGACACCAGGCCGATTTATCTGCCGACCCGATTCATCCTTCGACATTCCTGCGCCGAGCCGCGCGCCAAATGATTTGAGAATCTGCCCTGCTTACCTGCCTGTTCTGGCGACCATCAAAAAAGAAAACACCGGGAAACCCAAGGGAGTTGCGTATGAAGTTCCGCGTAATGCTGCTGACATTGCTGACGTTCGTATTGGCCATTTGTGCGGCACGAGCCGAAGATGCGTCGGACTACCCCTCCAGAAAAATCAAGATGCTGCTGCCGTTCGCGGCCGGTGGCGGCGGTGACGTGATCGGCCGGCTGCTGGCCGACAAGATGGGCAAGCGCCTGGGGCAGACCATTTTCGTCGAGAACCGCACGGGGGCGGCCGGCACCATCGGCACGCAGATGGTCGCGACCTCGCCGGCGGACGGTTACACCATCATGATCGGCGGCATGACCACCCACGTCCTTGCGCCCGCGTCCTATGCGAACCTGTCCTATGACCCGATCAAGGATTTCGCGGTCATCGGCCGCATCGGAACGTCGGCGATCCTGGTGGTAGCCTCAAGGGATTTTCCGGCCAGCGACCTGCGCGGCCTGATCGCAATGGCGAAGAAAGGCGATCAGATCCAGTACGGCACGTGGGGCGTCGGCTCGACCGGACATTTCTGCGCGGAGATCCTGTCGCAGAAGGCCGGCATCAAGCTCGAACACGTCCCGTTCAGCGGCGCGGCCAAGCTTGCCAACGATATGATCGGTGGTCACATCTCGCTCGGCACCCTCGACATGGCGACGGCGACGCCGCTGGTGAAGGATGGAAAATTGAAGGCGCTGGGCACATGCGGGGATCGCTCGCCAAGCCTGCCTGAAGTCGCAAGCTACAAGGACCAGGGGATCGATTTTGAGCGCAGCCTGTCCTGGGTCATGTACGCGCCCGCAGGCATTCCCGACATCGCCGCAAAGAAGCTTTCAGCAGCACTGCAGGAGTCGATCGCCGAAGCGGACATGACCGAAAGGCTGCTCGCGCTCGGCGTCACCGCGGACTTCATCCCCGGAGACCGGCAGCGCGACATCAATTTGCGCGACATCGAGGCCTGGAGGGTGGTCGCCAGAGAAGCCAAAATCGAGATCAAGTGAACGCGCGGGCGATCCGGCCGAATTGCCGGCACGCCGCGCCCGAAGCAGGTTCAGTTTTTCTTGCCGAACAGCACCGGAAGCTGGCGCGGGCCGCGCACCGTACCTTCCGACCAGGTGACCTTGCCGGCCGGATCGAGCCTGAAGTCCGGAATCCGCTTCAGCCATTCCTCGATCGCGACCGTCATTTCCATGCGCGCGAGGTTGGAGCCGACGCAGCGGTGAATGCCGAGACCGAACGCGGCATGGCGGTTCTCCTTGCGGTCGATCACCACCTTGTCGGCATCGGGGAACATCGCGGGGTCGCGGTTGGCCGCCGGGAACGACAGCAGCACCATGTTGCCCGGCTTGACCGGGCAGCCGCTGATGGTGGTCTCCTTCATCACTTCGCGCGCCATCGTGACCGGCGAATAGGCCCGCAAGAATTCCTCGATCGCGCTCGGCATCAGTTCCGGCTCCGCGATCAGGCGGTCGCGGTCCGCGGGCGTGTTCGCCAGATGCCACAGCGAGGAGCCGATCGCGCTCCAGGTGGTGTCGATGCCGGCAATCAGCAGCAGGCGCAGCGAACCCAGCACCTGGGAATCTTCCAGGGGATTGCCGTCCTTGTCCTTGGCCTTCATCAGGGTCGAGATCAGATCGTCGGTCGGATGCGTCTTGCGATGCTCGATATGGCCGGTGAAATACGCGGTCATCTCCTGCACCGCCTGCACCAGCATGCTCTCGTTCTTGATGCTGAGCTCGAGGATCATGTGGATCCACTTGACGAACAGATCGCCATCCTTCTCGGGAATGCCGAGCATGTGCGCGATGGCGCGCACCGGAACATGCTTGGTGTAGCGCGCCGCGGCGTCGCATTGGCCGTCTTCGATGAATTCGTCGATCAGCTCGTTGCAGATGGCACGGACCCGCGGCTCCAGTTTCGTCATCGCGTCCGGCGTGAACGGCGGCAGCAGCAATTGCTTGGCGGGCTTGTGCTCGGGCGGATCTGAGGTGATCGGAGGCGCGGCGTTGCGCTGCACTTCCGGCCGCACGTCGCGCACGATGACGCGCCGCGAGGAGAAATGCTCGGTGTCGTAGGCGATCTCCTTCACCGCCTGATAGGTGGTCGGCAGATAGCAGCCGAGGAAACGCTTGGTGTGCACGACAGGGCATTCGCTGCGCAACTCGTCCCAGATCGGAAACGGATTCTCGGTCCAGCGCGGATCGGTATGATCGAAATCGTTGACCCAGTCGGTGACCGGAGGATGTTCGGGCATCATGCTGACGGAATCGGACATCGCGCAAATTCCTTTTGCTTGGTTCGTTCAGGACGAGCTTGATTTCAGGACCGGACTATCGCCGCTATTCTTCCTGCACTTCGATCGCGATTTCGGGGCAATTGGTCTGGGCGAGCCAGGCCTTGTCTTCCATGCCCGCGGGGACCGAACCGTCGCCGACTTCATGGGCATTGCCGAATTCGTCGAGCTCGAACAGTTCCGGCGCCAGCGACTTGCAGCGTGCGTGTCCCTGACATTTGTCCTGGTCGACGCGGATCTTCAGCTTTCCCGGCATGGCGAGCGCTCCTTCAAGCCGTGCGCGCTCGAGTGGCGCGCCGCATTTCCTCGTTTGATTTGGGCGCTGCCAGCCGCGGCCGGTCCGCCTCTTCAAGTTATATCCTATTACATTGCTGTCGCCGTTGTGCTGTCAAGCGGAAAGTTATAGATCATTACACTGAATGCCGCCTCGCCCCGCACGTAAAGCGCTCAACACCTATCACCATGGGGATCTCCGCGATGCCCTGGTTCAGGCCGCGCTCGGGGAAGTGGAACTCGGCGGCCCCGAAGCGATCAGCATCAGTGCGCTGGCCAAGAGGCTCGGCGTCTCGCAGCCGGCTCCCTACAAGCATTTTGCCGACCGCGAGAGCCTGCTCACGGCGGTAACGGCCGAAGCCTTCCGCCAGTTCAACGCCATCCTGCGCGAGTCGATCGGAAAACCCTCCAGGCGTTCGAAGCTGTCGCGGCTGGCGCAAGCCACATTGGATTTCGGTCTACGCCGCAACGGCGTCTACCGCCTGATGTTCGCCTCACGGATCATGGCATGCGCACCCAAGGGCAGCGAGCTGCACGTCGCCGCGATGGAAACCTTCGAGCTGCTGCTGGAATCCCTCGAAGCGCCCGCGGTCGGATTGCTGCGCGAACGCAGTGCCCTGCAAATCTGGGCCGCGCTGCACGGCGTGGTCATGCTGGCCGAACAGGGACTTCTCACCGGCCAACTTGCCAATGTCAGCCGGGAAGAACTGGTCGAAGATATCGTCGAGCAGACCAAACTGGCGCTGGCGGTGGCCATCAAGGCGGCGGACAAGAACGGCCGATAAGGCTCACCTGGTCCTCATGGTGCGGCGTCCGCAAATCCGTTATCATGGGACCTGCGTAGCTGTTGCCGGAAAAGCGGCTGCCCTGGATGCGAGTGGGCCGGTGCAAGTTCGATTGAAAATGAGATTTGCGCACACCCGGCCGGCGCGAACCGGCCTGCGGCTGGCACTCGGGATATTGCTGTCGCTTTGCTGGTCCGGGCTCGCGTCTGGCAAGGACAATGGCGAGGATGAAGATGAGCCGGCCAAGCCGAAGCCGGTATTGCCGAACATCTATCTCGACTTGCGGACGATCTACACCACCCTGCCGGCAGGTACGCTCTCGATCGGCTTCAACGCGCCGCCACTATTGTCGACGCTGTCGAACCTGACATCGCTCGGGACCTTGTCCTCCCCGGCCAGCCGCAGCATCAATCTCGACATTCCCGTGACGGTGGACGTCAACGAGTGGCTGTCGGTCTATGGTGGCGTCAGCGGCGCTTCGTCCCAATCGGGCAGCCTGCCCTGGTCGTCGTTCGATATCTACGGTTTTACGGTCGGCTTTCAGGCCGACCTCTATCAGCAAAACGGTGGCATGTTTCCAACGGTGACGATACAAAGCAACGCATCGCGATCGATTTCCGACGCGCCATTGGCGACGACCTCCTACAATACGATCCTCGAATTCGGCTACGCGCTGAATCCGGACGAAACGCGGGGACTGCTCGCCGGCGCGCAATACACAAAGATCATCGTCGATTCCATATTCGCTGAAGTGAAGCCTGGCTATGTCGGCTATCTCGGCGGCTACTATCAGTGGGACAACAACTGGAAGCTGACCGGCCGCTTCGGCGTGCAATCGTTCGGCGGCGCGCAGCTTCTCAATCTCACGCCGTTCCCGGCCTTCACCCAGCCGATCGTACGGCTCGATCTCGACCGCATGGACGACGACGACAACCGCCTGTTCGGCGTCACCGCGCAGATCGCCTGGACGCCGAAGCCGTCCTATCAGCTGACGGTGAGGACGCCGCTCTATGCGATCAAGAATTAAGGCGCGTTCCGGCACCCGCGGATGCCGCCCCCGGTCACACTGACACATTCACATCCAGGAGAAGACATCATGACACCCAGCGACGGCGCACGGACGCTCGAGGGCAAGGTTGCATTGGTCACCGGCGCGGGCCGCGGGCTCGGCCGCGCTTTCGCGGAAAAACTGGCTGCGATGGGCGCCAACGTCGCGATCCACGGCATGCGCGAGAACGGACCGGCCGAATATGGCGAGGGATCGACGCTGACCGCGGTCGCGGAAGATGTCGCCAAGGCGCATGGCGTACGCACCGTTCGCGTGCTCGGTGATCTCACGCAAGGCGTCGACATCGCCCGCGTGGTCGAGACCACGACGCGCGAACTGGGGCCGATCGAGATCCTCGTCCACAATGCCGGCGGCGACATCGCCGCCAAGGGCGGCAAGCCGGATCCGAACGACGCCATCACGATCAAGGAAGAGGACGTACGCGCGGTGCTGGATCGCAACCTGCTCAGCACGATCCTGACCTGCCAGGCGGTAGCGCAGGAGATGATGAAACGGCGCCAGGGCCGCATCGTCACCGTCGGTTCGGTCGCGGCCTTCAAGGGCCGCACCAAAGGCTCGATCTACGCCGTCGCCAAGGCCGGCATGACGCATTACACGCGCTGCCTCGCCGACCAGCTGCGCGCCTACGACATCAATGTGAACTGCATCGCGCCGGGCGACACCCGCACCGGCCGCTTCATGGGCACGCGCGCAGTCGACCAAAATCGTCTGGTCGAAACCGGCACGCTCGACCGCATCGCCACCGTCGATGAAGTCGCGCGCGTCGTCGAAATGTTCGCTGGCCCGATGGGGGCGTTCGTCTCAGGACAGGTGCTGCGCGTCGACGGCGCCGGGCAGTGCTGGGCGGCCTGACACCCGCTCTCTCAACTGGTCAAATTCGCCGGAATGGTAGGTGGCGCCGTCAGGCGTCACGATTTCGACGTCCCAGCAGCCGTCCGATATCAGTTCGTCGGCCTTTTTCATCGCGGCCAGCACCGACTCCCGCCGCAAGGTCACGGTTCCCGATGTATCGAGCGCGGTAATGAGAAATACCATGGGCGGCTCCTGTTTCGGATTCGCACCAGTGTGGCTGGGAATACGGCCGGGTCAAGCGGCATGAATTGGAGGCCAGGAGAAGAAAAACCTACCCCGGAACGGCAGCGGGAAAGGGGCTTCCACGTTCTGGCCGCAGATTGCATACCGCTACCCTTGCTTCCGGGCCGAACTGGGCGACATTAGGGGCTCGTTCAATGGAAGCCGCCATGAGCTCGCCCGCCTTCGATCCCTTTGGAGAACTGGTCCCGACCGCCGATTCGGCGGCCGCGCCGGAGCGTGCGCCGAGCTGGCTGAAATCGGCCGGTGTCGGGCTGTTCTGGGGGCTGGTTGGCGTCATCGTGCTGGCACGCGCGATGTACTTCGAACCGGGCGCATTCAGCTTCGGGCAGGCCGTGGCGTGGGCACAGGGCCTGTTCGGGTTGCTCTAGGGGCACGCGATACGCCCGCCCCGGTTGAAGCGGGAAGAAAAACACTCTCCCCGCCTCGCTAAATCGAAAATTTATTGGTGAAGCCGAGCAGGCCGGCGCATAAACTGTTCTCCAAAACGGGGGGCATGTGCCGCAACAAGACCACGAGACCGACGGGATAAGGTCGGAACCAGGCGAGCTCGGCCGCCGCCTGGCCCTCATTCCCGGCATCGCACTTTGCGGCGCGATCACCGCCGTTTCGCTTGGCGCCCAACTGGTCGAAGAGCACATCTTCGCCCACCCCTATGTCGAAGCGCTCGTCATCGCGATCCTGCTCGGGATGGCGATTCGCACTGCTTGGCACCCCTCCGAGCGCTGGCGCTCCGGCATTGCCTTCAGCGCCAAACAGCTGCTCGAGGTCGCCGTCATGTTACTCGGCGCTTCCGTCAGCTTTGCCGCGATCGTGGCGTCCGGCTACCTTTTGGTCGCAGCGATCGTCGCTACCGTCATCATCATGCTGGCTGTCAGCTACGGCCTCAGCCGGATGCTCGGCCTGCCGACCAAAATGTCGATCCTGATCGCCTGCGGCAATTCGATCTGCGGCAATTCGGCAATCGCCGCGGTGGCGCCCGTGATCGGCGCCGATGGCGACGATGTCGCCTCGTCGATCTCCTTCACCGCGATCCTCGGCGTCCTGATGGTGCTGGGCCTGCCGCTCCTGATCCCGTTGCTCGCGCTGTCCGCGACGCAATACGGCATTCTGGCGGGCCTTACCGTCTATGCCGTTCCGCAGGTGCTGGCGGCGACCGTCCCCGCCGGTATCGTCGCCACGCAGATCGGCACGCTGGTGAAACTCGTGCGCGTGCTGATGCTGGGGCCGATCGTGGTCGGGCTCTCGCTCGTCGCCGCGCACCGCCGCAAGCGCCATGCCGACGCGACCAGGGCGGTTGCGATCAGCCCGTTCAAGCTGGTGCCGTGGTTCATCATCGGCTTTCTGGTGCTCGCCGCGCTGCGCTCGCTTCAGCTCGTGCCGGACATCGCGGTCGCGCCGGTGACTAAAACCGCTGGTATCCTCACCGTGCTGTCGATGGCAGCCCTCGGGCTTGGTGTCGATGTGCGCGTTCTCTCAACGGTCGGTGGAAGGGTCACCGCCGCGGTCACGCTGTCGCTGCTCCTGCTGCTCGGCCTGAGCATCGGACTTGTGCATTTCTTCAGATGAGCGAGCCGTCAGTGTGGCCTACGCCGCTCTCATTCCGCCCAATTGTGCAACAGCCGATCGATATCGCCGCCTGCGGTCACAACTAGCGTCACGATGTCCTTGCATGGCCGCATCTTCTACATAGCCATCCGGCATTTCGTCTATCAAAGTCCGACGCCGACGCAGCTCGATGACGTCGTCGTTGACGCCGTCAGGCTATTTCTCGAAGGCTCAAATCCCTGATGCCTGAGCTTGTCGCATCCAAGAGCAAGCCCTGATCACAACGCGCGACTCGTTGGCGCAAGAACCGTCGGGACTCCGCGGAAATCATACCCACTCGGCGCTGAGGATGCCGCGGTACTGAACGGCAGACCGCGACATGATCTCTTGCCCCTTAATGATTGCCCTGACGGCTGCGTCATTGCTCTTCCACTTCCTTGAACGCCTCCCGCGCGTTTCGGAAGGCATCGATTCCCGAAGGGATGCCGCAATAGACGGCGACTTGAAGCAGGATCTCCTTGATCTCGTCCTTTGTAAGCCCGTTCACGAGGGCCCCTTTTACGTGCAGCTTCAGTTCGTGGGGACGGCCCAGCGCACCGAGCATGGCCAGATTGACGATGCTGCGGGTACGACGGTCCAGACCCGGCCGCGTCCACAGAGCGCCCCAGCAAAATTCGGTCGACCATTCCGCCATCGTCCGGGTGAATTCATCGGCGCCGGCAATGGATTTGTTGACGTAATCCTCGCCGAGCACTTCCTTGCGAACCTTCAGGCCCTTGTCGAACAACTCAGTCATCGTTGGTTCCTTTCATTGTTTGAGAACTGTTTTTCAAGGCGGCGCGGCTCAGCCGCGCGCCCCCATCAGGCTTGAGGCGTCCGCGAGCTCGTCGAGACGCCAGACACCATCGATGATGCGATCTATATCCCAATCAGTCCTGCCCAGCCGCGCGCAATCGCGCAGTTTCGCCTCGATATCCCGATCCGACAGCGGATCGGCAAGACTACCCTTCGCTTGCATCACGATCTCGGTGAGCGTCTCACCCGACGTCAATCGGATGATGACACGCGCAGCACCATCCGGAAGCCAAGCGTCAAGCTCAGCCCGCACCTTCTGGCGCAGGGATACGATGTCGGGCCGAAATACGGTCGCGTCCGCGAACTCGGTGACGCCGGCCGCCCCCACCAACAGCGCGCAGGCGGCGCAGTGATGGATGCTGACCCGCGCGTCGCGTTCGTTGCCAACCGGCCGGTCGCCGCGCGCGAGCAGAAGGGCTGAGCCCTGCACCGTAATGGAGGTGGTATCATCGATGCGCCCGCCCAGCTTCGCACGCAAATTGAAGCAGGCGTCGATCACGGCGTGAAACACGATACCCGCCGGATAGGGCTTGTAGGAGTTCTTCGCGATCTCCCATGTCTTGCCGAGGCTGCCGGTCAATCGCCCAAGATCAGGCTCGTCTCCCATGGCGCGGGCCCAACCGAACGGTCCCTCAATGGCCCGGGGCGATGCGGAATAGCCCTCGGCCGCAAGCAATGCTGCGAACAGGCCGTTGCGCGCCGCGTTGCCGACGCTGACATTCTTGGCGGCGCTCGGGAGATTCTCGATGATCCCGGCCGACTGGCTGGCGGCAATTCCGATCGCATTTGAAACCTGGTCCGCCGGAAGCCCGAGCAGCTTGGCGCAGGCTGCGGCCGCACCGAATACCCCGCAGGTCGAGGTGATGTGCCAGCCGCGCGCATAATGGCCGGGGGACACCGCATTGCCGATGCGGCATTCGACCTCCACGCCGAGAATGAATGCCGTGAGCACAGCCTGCCCGGAAAATCCCCGCGCTTGCGCCAATGCCAGGACCGGTGCTGCAACAGGTGCCGCCGGATGAATGATGGTGTCCAGATGGGTATCGTCAAAATCGAGCAGATTGGCCGAAACCGCGTTGACGAACGACGCAGCCAGCGCATCGAGCCGTTCCGGACGACCGATGACCGCGGATGTCGCGGCCCCGCTGAACGGCAACAACGTGCGCAACGCGGCAGTGACGGCGGGATCATTCGCCGACCCGAGCGCGGTCGCGAAGAAGTTCAGGATCGAGCGTTTCGCTTCGTGACTTTGCGCGGCGACATCCACCCACACCGTGCCGGCAACGAAATCGGCGAATGTCGTGCCGGCGCCTTGCGCTTCATCTTGCCGCACTGAGTGAATTCCTCGGTCCTTGTTTTTCCGACCCTATTCCGGCGCGACATCGCCTGTCGACAAGAATCTTATGCTTGACAGATTGACTGACAATCTGGAAATTCGGCGAAACGCGACCGGGGAACCCTCCGGTGCGGCAAGAACAAGAATGCGCCCCGGCTTGCGGCGCGACAGGGAGCGAACCATGGCAGCGGAAACAATCGGCTTTGTCGGAACGGGCCGCATGGGCGGACCGATGGCCGGGCGCCTGCTCGATGCCGGCTACTCGCTGTGCATTTACGATTCGCAGAGCGAGGCGACCAAGGCGCTGGTTGCGCGCGGCGCACGGCTTGCGAAATCACCCGCCGAAGTCGCATCGAGCGCCGATATCGTGCTTTGCAGTCTGCCCACCCCTGATATCGTCAAGGCGGTTGCGCTGGGGCCCGATGGAATCGTTGCCGGAAACCGCGCCACGGTGCTGATCGACCTGTCCACCACCGGACCCGGCGCAGCCAAATTGATCGCGAAGGGATTTGAAGCGAGGAACCTGACCCTGGTCGATGCGCCTGTCAGCGGCGGCATCAAGGGCGCGGTGAACGGCACGCTCGCGGTCATGGTGTCCTGCCCGAAGGCGACCTATGACCGGGTTGAGCCGATCCTGAAACATTTCGGAAAGCTGTTTTACACCGGCGACAAGCCGGGCACCGCACAAACCGCGAAACTCGCTAACAATCTGATGGCGGCTGCGGCTCTGGTGATTACCTCCGAAGCGGTGGCGATGGGCGTCAAGGGCGGCGTCAACGCCAAGGTGCTGATCGACATCATCAACGCCAGCAGCGGGCGCAACAGCGCCTCCGAAGACAAATTCCCCCGCGCCGTGCTTCCCGGCACCTTCGATTTCGGATTCACCACCGGCCTCTCCTACAAGGACGTCCGGCTTTGCGTCGATGAAGCCGAAGCGATGGGCGTTCCGATGGTCTGCGGCTCGGTCGTCAGGCAGATGCTCGCGATTACCAATGCCAAGTATGGCGCGTCATCCGACTTCACCTCGATCGCCAAAGTGCTTGAGGAATGGGCCGGCGTCGAAATGCGCGGCTAGACCGAAGCCACCGGCGCGAGGGGCGATGGCCATGACGATCGGATCGAGCGGACCAGGCGAGGTTTCGTTGGCGCGAGCGCTGACGCGCACCGCGCTTGCCGTCGCCCCCGACCGTTTCGACGCTGAGGTCATCGCCAAGGCAAAAATCTGCCTCCTCGATTTTCTCTCCTGCGCATTCGAGGCGCGCAATCACCCGTGGAGCCGCCAGGCGATCGGTATCGCGCGCGAGGTCGGAGACGGCGCAACTGTCATCGGCACCCACACTCGCGCCTCGCCTGGCGACGCGGCCTTCGCCAACGCGACCATGGGCCACGGCCTGGTGCGCGAGGACATGCACGCCGCCAGCATCTGCCACCATGGCGTGGTGATCTGGCCGACGTTGCTCGCATTGTCGGAACGAACGCCGCTATCAGGCGCGACATTGCTTGCTGCTGCAATCATCGGCTATGAGACCGGCGCGCAGATCGGCCGCGCGCTCTTTACCTCCGATCTCGCCCGCCTCTACCGGCCGACCGGTCTTGTGACGCCACTCGGCGCAGCGTTAGCGGGAAGCTATGCCCTTGGCCTTACCGAAAATGCCGCAACCAGCGCCATTGCCATTGCCGCCAACACATCGGCCGGCCTGAACGAATGGCCGCGCGCCGGCGGCTCCGAAATGTATTTCCACCCGGGCTTTGCAGCGCGTAACGCGATTGCGGCGATCGAATTGGCGGAGGCCGGCGCCCTCGCTTCGGAAACGATTCTCGAGGGCGAAGCCGGATTGTTCGCCGCCTTCGGCCGCCGGCCCGCCCCTGACGATATCCGTTTGTTCACCGGCGCCGAGCCGGAAATCATGGCCGTCTACAACAAGCCGGCTCCCGCCTGCAATTTCGCGCAAACCGCAGCGCAGGCAGCCCTGCGCGCCGCGCGCGAATTCGGATCAACGGACGACATCGCGACCGTTGCCATTCGGGTGCCGGAAGCCGCGGCCCGTTACCCCGGCTGCGATTCGAAAGGGCCCTTTCACAACGCGCTGCAGGCCAAGATGAGCATTCCCTTCAGCGTCGCCGCCGTGCTGGCGCGCGGCGCGCTTGAAGAAAAAAACTACGCTGACATCGACGATCCCAGGACACTCCGCCTCGTCGAGCGGACCGAGCTGCAAAGCGCGCCTGATCTTTCCGCCGCATTTCCCGCGAACCAGGGCGCCGAGATCCTTGTTGGCCTGCGCAATGGAAAGATCATCCACCACCGCCTCGACAACGTGATCGCGGCCACACCGGACGAAATCCGCAGCCGCTTTCGGCGTGCTGCTTCCGGCGTCATCGGCGACAAGCCCGCGCTGCATCTGGAGGAGTTGGTGAACAACTGCACAGCGCTTCCGGACAGCCGCCTCATCGCCGCCCGGTGTCGGCTTGAACCGTCCGGGCAGCGACTGCGACCGGCATCATGATCGATAACTACAAACTGAAACTGGGGAGCAAAATGTTCAAACCGGAAATGGCCAAAACAGCCACAGCGATGGCCGGCACGAAACACCGATCCTCCCTCCGCACGAGAGGTTTTCAGTGACCCAGGCCCTGGAAGGCTTCCTGCAAGCACTGTCTGCCGGACTCCTGATCGGCGCGGTCTACGGCCTGATGTGCGTCGGGCTCGGGCTGATCTTCGGCGTCATGCGGGTGATCAATTTCGCCCAGGGCGATTTCATGATGCTCGGCATGTATGCCGCGTTCTATTTCTTCACCGCGTTCGGCGTGCAGGCGACATTCGGCAACACTTTCGGGCCATTCGTCGCGATCCTGCTGGCCGGCCCGGTGCTGGCCGTGTTCGGTTACTTCGTCCATCTTACTCTGATATCGCGCGTATCAGGCATGCGCACCTCCTCGCTTGAGGGCGAAGGTCACTATGCCCAGCTCATTCTGACGCTCGGAATCGCACTGATCCTGCAGAATGGCGGCCTGCTCGTGTTCGGCTCCGTACTGGCCTCGATCCGGACGCCGCTGTCGAGTTCGGCGTGGGAGCTTGGACCGATGGTTTATGACGTCAGCGTCTTCATCAACAAGGCGCGCGGGATAGATGCCGTCGTTTCGCTGGTGACGATGCTGCTGCTGACGCTAATGATCACGCGGTCGCGGATCGGAAAATCGCTGCGCGCCGCCGCCGATAACCCTACCGCGGCGACCTATATGGGCATCGACGTCGACCGCGCGCACCGCATCGCCTTCGCGCTCGGCACCGGAATCACCGCGATTGCCGGCGGCCTGCTCGCCACCAACTATCCATTCCATCCCTTCGTCGGTGTCGAATACGTCATCGTCATGTATGCCGGCGTCGTGCTCGGCGGCATGGGCAGCCTCATCGGCGCCTTCTGGGGCGGCATGACGATTGGCCTCGTGCAGCAGATGTCGACGCTGATCCTGCCGACGCAATTGCAGAACGCCGCGATCTTCGTCGTGTTCCTGCTGATCATCTTCTTTCGTCCGCAAGGCTTCTTCGGACGCATGGTCGAGAGGACATGACCATGCACGGATGGCGTTCACTGCTGCCTATCCTCGTCTTCACCGCGCTCTATGCCGCGGTGTCGCTGAGCGTGACCAATTCCTATTACCAGCTGGTGATGACGCTGGTTCCTGTCTGGGCGATCTTCGGGCTGTCGTGGAATCTGCTGAGCGGATACACCGGGCTGATCTCGTTCGGCCACGCCGCCTTCTTCGGCGTCGGCGCCTATACCGTCGTGCTCTGCCAGATCCATTTCGACCTGTCGCCGTGGGTGACGATCCCCATCGCGGCCGTTCTCGGCGGTATCGCCGGATTGCTGATCGGCTTTCCGACCTTCCGCCTGCAGGGGCACTACTTCGCATTGGCGATGCTGGCCTACCCGCTCGCGATCCTCTACGTGTTCGAATGGCTCGGCCTGCAGGAAGTGACGCTGCCCATCAAGCGCGACAATCCGATCGCCTATATGCAATTCACCGATCACCGTCTCTACACGCTGCTGGCGCTAGCGATGATGCTCGGCACCATCCTGCTGACACGGGCGATCGAACGGTCGCGCTTCGGCATGGCGCTGCTTGCGATCAAGCAAAATGAGGCGGCCGCGGAGGCCGCCGGGATCAACACGCTGGCCTGGAAGCTCCGTGCCGTCACACTCAGCGGCGCCATCGCCGGGGCTGTCGGCGGGTTCTACGCTGTCGTGTTGCTGGTGGTGACCCCGCAATCCGTGTTCGGCATGCTGGTATCGGCACAGGCGCTGACGGTCGCCATGTTCGGCGGTGTTGGAACAGTCTGGGGTCCGGTGATCGGATCGGTGATCCTGATCCCGCTCGCCGAAACACTCAATGCCGAAGCGGGCTCGCGCTTTCCCGGCATTCAGGGGGTCATTTACGGCCTCGCGATCATCTGCGTCATCCTGCTCGCCCCTGAGGGTCTGTTCTGGAAAGTGCGTGACTTCCTGCGCAAGCGGTCGGCGCCATCGGCTGCGGCGAAGCCGAGCGCGCCGGATGTTTCGGTCGCGACTGCCGCCCCCGCCGCACCGGCGCCAGCGCGTGCCAAACGACCCGCCGGGACAGGCGATGTCGTCCTCGAAGTCCGTAACCTGTCGCGTTCCTTTGGCGGGTTGAAGGCCGTGCAGGATGTCAGCTTCAAGCTGCGACAAAACGAGATCCTCGGAATTATCGGTCCCAACGGAGCCGGCAAGACCACGCTGTTCAACCTGCTCAACGGATTCCTGCGGCCGGGTACCGGCGAGATTCTGCTCGACGGACGCGAGATGTCCGGCCGCAAGCCGCACGAACTCTGCGAGGCCGGCATCGGCCGCACCTTCCAGATCATGCGCCCGTTCCTGCGCATGTCGATTTCGGACAATGTCGTGGTCGGGGCCTATGTGCGCGCCGAGACCGATGCCGAGGCCAGAAAGCTGGCGGCCGATGCGATTGCCCGCGTCGGACTGTCTGAGATCGCCGAGCGCATCGCGGGCGAACTCACGACCAAGGAATTGCGGCTGATGGAACTCGCTCGCGCGCTGGCCGGACAGCCACGCATCCTGCTGCTCGACGAGACGCTCGCAGGCCTCGGACATGACGAAGCCAACGAGGTCGTGGCGGTGATTCAGCGGCTTGCGCGCGACGGCATGACGATCGCGATTATCGAACACACGATGCAGGCGATGGTCCGCCTGGTCGACAGTTTCCTGGTGCTCGACCACGGCGCCGTGATCGTCGAGGGCGAACCCGAAGCGGTCACGCGCGACAGCCGCGTCATCGAGGCTTATCTCGGCAAAAAATGGGTGGCCCATGCTCCGAATTGAAGGGCTGACCGCCGGCTATTCCGCGATTCCCGTGTTGAACGGCGTCTCGATCAAGGTCGACGAAGGCCAGTTCGTCGCGATCGTCGGACCGAACGGCGCCGGCAAGACCACGCTGTTCAAGACGATTTCCGGTATCGTGCAGCCGAGCGCGGGAACGATCACATTCGAAGATCACGACCTGCTGGCGATCCGGCCGTCGCAACGCGCGCATCTCGGCATCGCCCACGTCCCGGAAGGCCGTCAGGTCTTTCCTTCGCTCACGGTGATGGAAAACCTCGAAATGGGCGCGATGACCGAGGCCGGCCAGCGCGACTGGAAACTCAACATCGAGCGCATCTTCGAATGGCTGCCGATCCTGGCCGAGCGCCGCGGCCAGTTCGCGGGCACGCTCTCCGGCGGACAGCAGCAGATGCTGGCGATCGGCCGCGGGCTCGCAGGTTCGCCCAAGCTCCTGATGCTGGATGAACCCTCGATGGGCCTTGCGCCCACCATCGCCGATTTCATCTTCGAACGGCTGATCGAAATCCGCCGGCAATCCAACCTGACCATCCTGCTGGTCGAACAGCGCGTGGCGGAGGCCCTCGAATCCGCCGACCACGGCTACGTGCTCGAAGCCGGCCGCGTCGCGCTCGAAGGCAACAACGAAACCTTGCGGGCGGACGACCGCATCCGCAAGGCCTATCTCGGCATGTAACCAACAACAACAACACCATTGGAAGGACGAAAATGGGCCAGGACAAGATTGAGGACAACGCAGCCGACAAGATCTCGAAGACGTCGCTGACGCGGCGAACCGTGCTGTCAGGCGCGGCGGCGATCGGCCTGTCGACGATGGCGCGCGCGCAAGCGCCGGCCGAGGTCAAGGTTGGCCTGATCGTGCCGCTATCCGGCATCTATACCCGCCCGGGTCAGGTGATGCGCATGGGCGCCGAGATGGGCATCGAGCACATCAACGCGCAAGGCGGCATCAAATCGCTCGGCGGCGCGAAGATGAAGCTCGTCGTGATCGATTGCGGCGACACCACCGAAAAGGCCAAGAACGCGGCACAGCGCATGGTGGCGCAGGAGCCCGATCTGGTTGCGGCGACCGGCTCCTATCTCAGCTCCTTTACACTGGCGGTGACTGAAGTCACCGAACGCGCCGAACTGCCTGTCCTGACGCTGTCCTATTCGGACTTGCTGACCGATCGCGGGTTCAAGTTTATTTTCCAGACCGCCGCGCCCGCCAGTGTGCAATCGCAACTCGGTCTGCCCGAACTGATGAAGCTCGCAGAAAAGGCCGCCGGCAAGCGGCCGAAGACGGTCGCGATGCTGATGGACAATACGGCAACCTCGGTCGCAACCGCCAAAGCGCTGAAAGAGAAACTCTTCGCGCAGGAAGGCCTTCAGCTCGTGGTCGAGGAAGTCTGGACGCCGCCGCTCTCCGACGCCACGCCGCTGATCCAGAAGGTCAGGTCGGCGAGGCCCGACCTGCTGCTATTCATGCCGAACGCGGTCTCCGACGCAAAGCTCGGCCTGGAGAAGATCAACGAGTTCGGCCTCGGACAGGGCAAGATTCCGACCGTGTCCTTCAGCATCACCATTGCCGAGCCGGACATGCTGCAAAGCGTCACCCCGGAAGTCGTCCAGGGCATCATGACGATCGTCGCCAATTGGGGTTGCAAGGGACACGAGGACATCATCGCCGAGCTCAAGGCCAAGTACAAGGAGCCCTGGGCGACTCAGAACTTCATCTCGACCTACGGCGACATGTGGCTGATGAAGGCCGCGCTTGAAAAGGCCGGCAAGGCCAACCGCCTCGCCGTCGCCGATGCGTTCCGCACCCTGGATGGCGGGCCCGCGAAATACTATCCCGGCGGCCAGTTGAAGTTCGACGAAAAGGGCCGCCGTGTCGGTGCCGGCGTCGTCATCGTGCAGTGGCAGAACGGCGTACCCGTCACCGTGTTCCCTTCCGACCTCGCTCAAGCGTCCCCGTTCTGGCCGAAGAAGTCCTGACCATCATGTCGTCAACAAAGATTTCAGGGAGGAATTGTCATGACAAGGAATACCCGATCTGCACTGACACGGCGTAGTTTACTCGCCGGCGCATCCGCCGGTCTGATCTCGTCTCGTGTGTGGGCACAGCAAGCATCCGAAGTAAAAGTCGGATTGCTGGTGCCGATCTCTGGCCTTTATGCGCGCCCCGGAGCCGTGATGCGCCACGGCGCCGAGATGGGGGTCGAGCACATCAATGCGCAGGGCGGCATCAAGTCGCTGGGCGGCGCCAAGCTCAAGCTGGTCGTGCTCGATTCCGGCGACACCACCGAGAAGGCCAAGAACGCCGCGCAGCGGATGGTCGCCCAGGAAACCGACATGGTGGCTGCGAGCGGAGCCTATTTGAGTTCGTTCACGCTGGCCGTCACAGAGGTCACGGAGCGGGCCAACCTTCCGGTCCTCACCCTCTCCTACTCCGACCTGATTACCGACCGCGGCTTCAAGTATGTGTTCCAGACCTCGGCGACAGCGGGATCGCAGGCAAGACAGGCGTTGCCGCAGATCGTGAAGCTTGCGGAAACTGCTTCCGGCAAGAAACCGAAAACGGTCGCGATCATCACCGACAACACCGCAGCGTCGGTATCTTCCGCAAAGGCGATGCGCGACGGACTGCTCGCCGAAAACGGCCTGCAGCTGATCGTCGATGAAACCTTCACGCCACCGCTCGCCGACGCGACCCCGCTGGTTCAAAAAATCCGGTCAGCGAAACCTGATCTTCTGTTCTTCCTGCCGACGGTGATTTCCGACGCCAAGCTGCTGCTCGAGAAGATGAATGAGTTCGGCCTCGGACAAGGCAAGATTCCGACCATCTCGTTCGGCATCGCAATCGCCGAACCCGACATGCTGCAGACCGTCAGCCCGGAATTGCTGCAGGGCCTGCTCACCTGCGTCGCCAGCTGGGGCGCCAAGGGTCACGAGGCACTGATCGCCGAACTCAAGACCCGCTACAAGGAGCCATGGATGACGCAGAACGCGATCTCCACCTATGGCGACATGTGGGTGATCAAGGACGCGCTCGAGAAAGCCGGCAAGGCTGACCGCGTTGCGGTCGCCGACGCGCTGCGCACCATGGATGCCGGCCCTTCGAAATATTACCCGCTCGGCGAAATCAAGTTCGACGCGAAGGGTCGCCGCGTCGGCGCCGGCATGACGATCGTGCAGTGGCAAACCGGCGTACCGGTCACGGTATTCCCGCCGCAACTGGCGCTGTCGCAGCCATTCTGGCCGAAAAACTAGCTCAAGATTGGATACCGACATGGACAAGGCAACATACGATCGAGGCCTCCAGATCCGGAAGAACGTTCTGGGGAGCGAGTTCGTCGACAAGGCGATCGCATCGGCCGATGATTTCAATCGGCCGATGCAGGACCTCACGACGGAATATTGCTGGGGCTATGTCTGGGGCCGCGACGGCCTCACGCACAAGACCCGCAGCTTCCTCAACCTTGCGATGCTGTGCGCGCTCAACCGGCCGCAGGAACTCAAAACCCATGTGCGGGGCGCCCTGACCAACGGCGCCACGCGCGAGGAGATACGCGAGGTGTTCATGCAGGTCGCGATCTACTGCGGCGTGCCGGCCGGCGTGGACGCTTTCCGTAACGCCAAGGAAGTGTTTGCCGAACTGGACAAGAAGTAACCGGGGACTGACGATGTTGCAGGGCAAATGGGCTCTCTTGACCGGGGCGACGGCGGGCTTGGGCCTCGCCGTGGCCGAAAGCCTTGCGGGCGCGGGAGCCAACATTGTCCTGCACGATCTGACCGAACCGGCGCAGACGCGGGATCGTCTGCGCGCGCAGTTTGGCGTCGAGGTAGTCAGCATCGCAGCCGACCTGGCACAGCGCACCGCCATAGAATCGATGATGGCCAGCCTGCTCGGACGTGTCGGCGCGGTCGATATCCTGGTGAACAATGCGGTGGTACGGCATTTTTCACCGGTCGAGAACTTCCCGCCGGAACGATGGGACGAAGCTCTCGCCGTCAATCTATCGGCCCCGTTCCACCTGATCCGGCTTGCATTGCCCGGCATGAAGCAACGGAAATGGGGCCGCATCATCAACATGGCATCGATCTATTCGACGCGTGCGGTCGCGGACCGCATCGATTATGTGACCACCAAGACGGCCATCATCGGCATGACCCGTGCGGTCGCAATCGAAACGTCAAAGAGCGGAATTACCTGCAACGCACTGTGTCCGGGCACGCTGCCGACGCCGGCCATTCAGGGAAAGATCGCAGCCATCGCGGCCAGCGAAGGCCGCAGCGTCGACGAGACCACCAGTGACTACCTTGCGAGCCGGCAGCCGAGCGGGCGATTTGTCGCCATGGAAGGCGTCGGCGCGATGGCGGCCTTCCTGTGCAGTCCGGCAGCGCAAGATATCACGGGGGCTACCCTGCCGATCGATGGAGGCTGGTCCATCGCATGAACATCATCGGCTGTCCCACCCAGGAGATCTGCAATGGCTGAAGCATCGAGCCGAAATGCCGTGGTGACCGGCGCCGCCGGTGGCATGGGTCGTGCGATCACGAAAGCGCTGGTCGAAAGCGGGCGGCGGGTCGTGCTCGCCGACCGCGATCCGGCCTCGCTTCGTGCGTTCGCCGCTGAGATGGGCGACAACACATTCCCGATCGAACTCGATATTACCGACACCAAGGCCGTGGACCGCCTGCCCGACCTCATCCCGGATGCCTTCAAACCGATCGACATCCTCGTCAACAACGCCGGCCACGACATCGGCGGCCGGACCCGCTTCGATTTAGGCTCAGCGGACGATTGGTCCGGGATCATCCAGACCAATCTGATCGGCCTGATGCGGGTGACCCGCAGCCTGCTGCCGGAGATGGTCAGGCGTAACGCCGGCCACATCGTCAACATCAGCTCGATCAACGCCGTACGCATCGTCCCTGATATGGCCGCCTACAGCACCAGCAAGGCGGGCGTGCACATGTTCACCGAAACGCTCCGGGGAGAGCTTGCCGAAACGGCGATCCGGGTCACCGAAATGCAGCCCGGCCTGACCAGGACCAACATCATCCTCACTCGCTACCGCGGCGACCGGGAGAAGGAAAAGGACTACTTTGAGCAGTTCAAGATGGCGCTCGAACCGGCCGACATTGCCCGGTCGATCGTATTTGCCCTGGACCAGCCGCCGCATGTTCAGATTGCGGAGATGATGATTCTGCCCGTAAATCGCTATTGAACCAATGCCGGTGCGAAGGCGGTAGACAATGGACAAACGCGGTGAATTGCAATCCACGCTCCGGATCGAGGACGTTCCGACCGTCCGGTCGATGGTCGCCCAGAAGCTGCGCGAGGCGATCATGTCCGGAAAGCTGAAGCCGGGCCAGCGCCTGGTCGAACGGGAGCTTTGCGAGATGACCGGCGTAAGCCGGCCATCCATTCGCGAAGCGCTCCGGTTGCTGGAAGCCGATGGTCTCGTCAATACCGTCCCTCACCGCGGCCCTGTCGTCAGCACCATCAGCCTCGAGGAGGCAAAGCAGCTCTACGCCGCCCGCGCCGTCCTCGAAGGATTTGCCGGACGCGAATGCGCGCGCCTGCACGACCCCGCCGTCGTCCGCCGGATCGGGGACGCTCTCACCAAGCTGAAAGCGGCGTTCGCCGATTCCGACCTGATCACGGCCCTCGAAGCCAAGACGGAGTTTTATGCGGCGCTGATCGGCGGCTGTCAGAACGCCTTCATCGAACGAATGCTCAGGCCGCTGCACGACCGGATCACGCTGTTGCGGATTACCTCGATGTCGCAGCCAAAGCGCATCAACAAGAGTCTGCGCGAGGTAACCGCGATCTGGCGCGCCATCCAGAGCGGCGATCCCGACCTCGCCGAGAAATGCTGCGTCGATCACATCAACGCGGCGGCCGTGGCCGCGCTCAGCATGATCGAACAATCATCCGCGTCGAACGAGAAGGCGACCGCGGATGAATGACCCAACGCTATTTCGACCAAGCCGTTTCAAGGGGCCACAAGGCCGATAGGAAGCTGTCATGAATCTTGTAAGACGCGTTCTTCTGATGCTGTTGCTGTCGCCCGTACTGCCGGCATTCGCCCAGGAATTCCCGAGCCGGCCGATCACGCTGGTCGTACCCTTCTCGGCCGGCGGGCCCGGCGACGTCATTGCACGCCTGCTCGGGACGTCGATGAGCGCGACGCTGAAGCAGTCGCTCGTCATCGAAAACGTCGTCGGCGCCGGTGGTACCCTTGGAACCAATCGCGTCGCCAAAGCCTCGCCTGACGGTTACACCCTGCTGCTGATGCATGTCGGCCAAGCCACCGCGCCGGCGCTCTACGCCAAGCTGCCGTTCGACCCCGTTGGCGACTTTGCGCCGATCGGTCTCGTCACCGACGTGCCGATGATCCTGGTGGCGCGTGCGAATTTTCCGGCCAGGGACCTCAAGGAACTCGTCGCGCATGTGCGCGCCCAGGGCGACAAGGTCACCTATGGCAATGTCGGCCTCGGCTCCGCGTCACACCTGTGCGGGTTGATGTTCATGAACGCCATCGAAGCCAAGCTCACACCGATCTACTACAAGGGCGGCGGCCCCGCGCTGAACGATATCATCGCCGGTCACATCGACGTCTACTGCGATCCGGCCACCGGGCCGACACCCTATATTCAGGCCGGCACCATCCCCGGTTACGCAATCACCAGCAAGAAGCGCGTGCCGACCTTGCCGAATGTGCCGACGTCGGCGGAAGCGGGGGTGCCGAAGTTCGACGTCACGACCTGGTACGGGCTGTATGCGCCACGCAATACGCCCAAGCCGATCGTTGATGCGCTCGTCGACGCGCTGCAAAAGGCGCTGAAGGACCCGCCCCTGGTCAACCGCTTCGTCGAACTCAGCATGGCGCCGGTCGAGCAGGAACGCGCGACGCCCGCAGCGCTCGAAGCCCTTCTCAAGAGCGAAATCGACAGATGGGGCCGTATTATCAAGGATGCCGGCATTACGCCGCAGTAAAGCGGACTCGGCTCGCAATGGCCGAGGCCGGTTTAGCAGCGGGTGGATCACCGGAGTCGTGTAGAGCGTGAGGAACTGGGAGACCAGCAGCCCGCCTAGGCTAGTGATGCCGAGCGGCCGCCGTAATTCGGTACCGGGGACGGTAGCGACGATTAACGGTATCGGCGCAAGCGAACCATTCGACCGCCGTGTCCAAACCATGTGACACAGGGCACGCCATACAAGCCGACGAAGCGTCCGAACCATTGAATTCGTTGAAGATTTTCGGGAGTTGGTACCCCGGCAGCTATTGGTAGCGAGAGAGGGACTCGAACCCCCGACCCCAGGATTATGATTCCCGTGCTCTAACCAGCTGAGCTACCTCGCCACGGTTCATCGTCACGGCTCAATATACCGCAGTCGCGAACGCGCGGCATATAAGGAGTCGGTCGCCGACCTGTCAAGCAAACCCGCCCGGTTCGAAAACTGCCTGCAAACGGCGCTATTTGGGCCGGATCGACTGATCGCCGCCGGGGCTGCCGGGCGGCGGAATCACCGGCGTTTTGCCGCCACCGGGCGTCGGCGCGTGGATTTCGGGATCAATGCCGGCGGGCGGGCACAGCACGCCATCGGAGCGCGCCAGCCTTTCGCCGAGCGGCTCGGCCCGCTGGCCGGTGGTGGTGCCTTCCGGTGCTGCCGCGCCGGAATGCGGCATGGGTTGCATCGGCGCGCAATTGGCGGTCCGAGCTGCCGATGGCGGCGCGGTCGGAGCCGGGGGAGTGGCCGGACTCGGCGGGGCCTGCGCCGCCGCCATGCCGGAGGCCGCCATCAGAACACACGACAGAAAGAGCGAGCGTTTCATTGCCATGCAGGGAAAACGGTCCGCAGCCGCGGAGGTTCCCGGCTGATTTCAAGACTTGCGGAAGCGGATCAGCGAAAAATGCCCCATCGGCGGCATCGGCCGCCGTTCTGTCAGGCTGACGCCGCCATGTTTGGCGGCCCAATTGGTCAATCGTTCCCAGGGGAATTCCGGCCGCCAGCCGAGCCGCCGCGCCAGCGGCGCGAAGGCAAGTTCAAAGACGCGCCGCGGACCGCTTTCGGCGCCGATGTGATTGACCAGGATGAGTTCGCCGCCGGGCTTCAGCACGCGGATGAAATCATCCAGCGTGCGTTCGGGATCCGGCACCGCGGTGATGACATATTGCGCCACCACGGCGTCGAAGAACGAATCCTTGAACGCCAGATTCTTGGCATCCATCACCGCGAGCGTTTCGACATTGGAGAGGCCGAGCGCGCGAACCCGCTGTTGCGCCCGGCGCAGCATCGGTTCGGAAATATCGACGCCGCACAATTTGGTGCTGCGCGAATAATCCGATAGCGACAATCCGGTGCCGACGCCGACGTCGAGAATGCGCCCGCCGATCTTGTCGGCTTCCGCGATCGTCGATTGACGCCCGTGCTCGAACACCTTGCCGAACACGAGATCGTAGACCGGCGCCCAGCGCCCATAAGCCTTTTCGACCCCCTCGCGGTCGATGTCCGCAGTCATTCCCTTAAGCCCCCGCCCTTGTGCCCCACATTTTTTTAGCCGCGCATCACCTCGGCAAGCGGCGGTGAAGTTGCCGCCTGTGCCCCTGCCCTCGCCGCGGCGTTCCGCGCGGTGGCACTTTTAATGAATCCGCCGCCGAGCACGCGCGCCTGCCCCGAGGGCGCGTCGTAAAACACGCAGGCCTGGCCCGGCGAAACGCCCTCTTCGCCGGCGACGAGTTCGACTTCATAGCCGCCATCGACCGCACGCAGCCACGCCGGCTGCGGCGGGCGCGTCGAGCGCACGCGCACGAACATCTCGATGCCCGCGCCGATCACGCGCTCCAGCGCGCCGCCGCCGATCCAGTTGACGTCGCGCAGCTGGATACGGTCCATCCGCAGCGCCTCGCGCGGCCCCACCACGACGCGGCGGCTGGCGGCATCGAGCTTGACGACATAGAGCGGCGCGGCTGACGCGATGCCCAGTCCCTTGCGCTGGCCGACAGTGAAATGAACGATGCCCTGATGCTGGCCGATGATTTGGCCGTCGAGATCGACGATGTCGCCGGGCTCGATCGCGCCGGGCTTGAGGCGGCCGATGATGTCGGTGTAGCGCCCGGTCGGGACGAAGCAAATGTCCTGGCTGTCCTGCTTGTCGGCGACCTCGAGGCCAAAGCGCCGCGCCAGTTCGCGCGCCTGCGGCTTGGTCATGTCGCCGAGCGGAAAGCGCAGATAGTCGAGCTGCTCGGGCGTGGTCGCGAACAGGAAGTAGCTCTGGTCACGGTCGGCGTCGGCGGCGCACACCAGCGCCCGCGATCCATCCACGAGGCGGCGCGAGGCGACATAATGTCCGGTCGCGAGTGCGCTGGCGCCAAGCTCGCGCGCGGTCGACAGCAGGTCGCGAAACTTGACCGAGCGGTTGCACTCGATGCACGGCACCGGCGTTTCGCCGAGCGCGTAGCTGTCGGCGAAATTGTCGATCACCGACTCGCGAAAACGGCTTTCGTAATCGAGCACGTAATGCGGAATGCCGATCCGCTCGGCGACATTGCGGGCGTCGTGGATGTCACGGCCGGCGCAGCAGGCGCCCTTGCGATGGGTGGCCGCGCCATGGTCGTAGAGCTGCAGCGTGATGCCGACCACATCGTAGCCCTCGGACTTCAGCAAGGCAGCCGTCACCGAGGAATCGACGCCGCCAGACATGGCGACCACGATCCGTGTGTCCTGGGGGCGGCCTTCGAGGTCCAAACTGTTCGGCATGGCAGGTCAATCGGCTTCAATCGCGAGGCAGCGCCGCGCGGCAAGAGTTCAAAAAAGCCTTTTACATATAAGGCCTTAAGGCCCGGTCCGGCCCTTTTTGGCCGGACCGGAAGTTCGCTCTTTAATATAGGCCGTATTCCCGGGAGGCAATCAGCCGGACCGGGTTATGGGCCGGCAATAGACGGCAAATCTTGCCGCCGGGCAGAAAAAGGGGCCGGCCCAAGACCTTCGTGGCTAACCCGCCTCCTCATTAAGCAATTGAAGTTAAAGGAAATTATTCTGATATAGGGCGTGGCCCGGTCCTTGCTGAGAGGTAGTCAAGGTTTCAGCGCGAGGGTCGCCCGTGGTTAGTGTCACGTCAGAACTAATGGCAAACGTGTCTTTTCAAGGCGCGACCGCGAGGTCGGGACGATCGGATTCCGACCAGGCGGCCGGAAACGACAGCTTTGCGGCGCTGGTCGACAGCAACAAGGCCGCGGCCAGCGACCACCGTTCCCAGGACACCGCGCCGCGACGCTCCGACGAACAGCAAAGCCCGGCGGATAACCGGGCGCGCGACAACACGGCCGCTTCGGACAAGGCAGCTTCGGACAAAGCGGCATCCGACAAGGCCGCACGCAGCGACGCGCGCCAGGACTCCACGAGCCGCGATGCCGGCAGCAATGCCCGCGACAACGCCGAGGCCGACACGAAGGCTGACGCAACCCGCTCCAAGACGAAATCGGATTCCCCCAAGTCCGACGCGTCGAAACCGGACGAGACCAAGGCGGAAGGCAAGCCCGCTTCCGGCGAAGGCGCTGCGGCCGCCGATCAGACCGAAGCAAAACAGGATACGGCAGCGCTGGTAACAGCCAGCGCTGTTGCCACCGTGATTCCCGTCGCGACGGCAACAGTGGAAGCCTCGAGCGCAAAAGCTCCGACCGATTCCGCGACGGCGCCGCTTGCGATCGCCGCAGCCGCCATTGCTGCTACCGCCTCGCTCAGCGGCGCTCCGGCGGCCGATGCCGGCGCAAATCCGGCTGCGACCGCCAACGCCGCCAAGACAGCGGGCGCGAAGATCGATGCCCAGACCGAGGTCAGCGTCGCCGTCATTGCGCAGGCCACGCCCGCCGACACCACGGTCACATCAGGCATCGCATTGGCTGCATCCGCAGCTGCGACGGCTGCCGGTGTGTCGAAAACCGCAACGCAAGCCATGACGACGGTCGTCACGAAAGAAGCCACTGCGACATCAGGCGAGTCCGACAAGGCTGCCGGCACGATCGCCGCTCCCGCAGCTCCGGCACCGGGCACCATCGTTCCCGCCACCGCACCGCAGGCGGAGGTCGCCGGCCAAGCGAAAGCCGAGAACGGCGTCATCGACGCCGCTAAGGCTGATATCGCAGGCAACGGCGCTCCGGCACTATCGGCCAATGCGGCCGCCCATGCGCATCCGGTCACAGCCGATGTCAGCCAGACCCTGGCTGGCGCATCGAACAACGGCTTGCAGGCCGCTGGCGCGATCCAGACGCAGCAGCCGGCATCTTCCACCACGCCGGCCCCGGCACCCCAGCTCAACGTCGCGGTCGCGACATCAGCGGCGGTGCCGCTCAGCGGGCTTGCGATGGAAATCGCGGCGTCCGCCAGGAGCGGCAAGAGCCGTTTCGAAATCCGGCTCGATCCGGCCGAGCTTGGCCGCATCGACGTCCGCATCGATGTCGATCGCAACGGCCAGGTCACCTCGCATCTGACGGTGGAGCGGCCGGAGACGTTGTCGATGCTGCGCCAGGACGCCAACCAGCTGCAGCGCGCGCTCGACAATGCCGGGCTTTCGACCGGCAATGGCGGGCTGCAATTCAGCCTGCGCGATCAATCCTCGCGGGGCCAGAACGACGGCAACCAGTCCAATCCCAATGCCCATCGGCTGGTCGTCAGCGAAGAAGACAGCATTCCGGCGGCGGTCGCCGGCCGCAACTATGGCCGCATGCTCGGAGCGAGCGGCGGCGTGGACATCAGGGTTTAACGGAGAGCGTTATGGGCATAGAAGCAACCATGCCGACACCGATCGTGTCGGCGGCCGGAACCGGCAGTTCGACCTCCACGAGCTCGACGTCCTCGACGGCGACGACGGGGATCGCGGACAATTTCCAGACCTTTCTGACGCTGCTGACGACGCAGCTGCAGAACCAGAACCCGATGGATCCGCTCGACACCAACCAGTTCACTCAGCAACTGGTGCAGTTCGCCGGCGTCGAGCAGCAGCTGCGGTCCAACGAGCAGTTGAAGTCGCTGATCGAAATCGAAAAGAGCGCCCAGGCGACGCAGGCGCTGGTCTATGTCGGCAACACGGTTGCGGTCGACGGCAGCAAGGCGCAGTTCGACAAGTCGGCGACCTGGAATTTCCAGTCGGAGAAAGACACCACGGCATCGATCACGATCGCCAGTTCGACGGGACTGACGGCCTATTCCGGCAGCTATGCGCTGAAGCAGGGCGGCTCCAGTTTCGTCTGGGACGGCAAGGGCAATGACGGCGCGCAGTGGCCGGCCGGCACCTACACCCTCACCGCGACAGGCAAGGACAGTGCAGGCAACAACGTCTCGATCTCCACCGAAGTCCAGGGCGTCGTCGATTCAGTCGATCTCAGCGCCTCCCCGCCGCTGCTGTCGATCGGCGGGCAGAGCTACACCACCGACAAGATCAAGCGCGTGGTGCGCCCGTCGACCGCGAGCTAGCGCTGCGGGCTGACGGGTCGCGCTCTCGTCCTCGCCGTCCCGGCCTTCCGCGTGAACGTCCGCAACCCTCTCCGCGTCATTGCGAGCGAAGCGAAGCAATCTATCTCACGACTTGCTGAGGTATGGATCGCTTCGCTCGCAATGACGCGGTCAGACTTTGGATTCAAATTTCAAACAGCCCTTGCCGTCATCGCCCGGCTTGACCGGGCGATCCAGTACGCCGCGGCTTCTCGATTCTTCGCTGACGTCTCTGGAATACTGGGTCACCCGCCTTCGCGGGTGACGACAACTGAATATGCCTTCGCATTCTCGCGACGCATTGCGCCCGAGCTTTGCCAGAAATTCCTTGCCCTCGAAAATAGAGGGCGCAGGGAAGACCGGGTGCGCGCTGCACCCGCGGTCCCGTGTGCGGATTGCACAAAACAACATGCACACGAGCATACAGGGCAGCGGTGAACACCCGGCCTTCCCTGCGCAATGGCTTTACGGCTTATGCCGCGCTCTCCCCGGAGACGAGTTCTTGGTTGACTCCGTCACCGCCGGTTCAGCTTGCGCTTAGCCGACGGCTTGACGCCAGCAACGGGCGCCAGGACCACACGGTTTTGCCGTACGCTTATCCACGCCGTCGTCGAGGCGTAAACCAGCGTCCACCGCAACCCGCCCAACGTCCGTGACGACGGCCGACGCCCTCTGAGTGGGACGGGATGGGCAAACATATGCACCTGATTTTCCTTCCGGTAAACAGAAATATTTTTTATTTCGGGGCTTGACACGACTTCCGAAAAGCAGAACTGATTTGCCCGTCGGGTTGATTTGTCGCACGCGCGCAGCGAGATTTCGCTTGCGCACGAGGCGACGCAGCAACGGTAGGGCGGATTGGAGCCAACGGGTCCGCGCAAAGCGGACCCGTTGGGCGTAATCCGCCGATCAGAACCAGCAACCCGCCCAATCACCGTCGCTCGCCGAAATCACCGTCCACCTCGCCGTCACCAGCCCAATCTTCCGGAAACAACCCCGCGCGCACATCGCGGTGAAAGGAAGAATACGGCCAGTCGCACACGCGCGCGACGAGACCGTGCTTGAGCGGATTGATGTAGCAATACTCGACATGGCGCGCATAGTCGGCCTCGTCGCGGATCAAATGCTCCCAGAATCGCCGCTGCCAGATGCCGCGCTCGTTGCGGGCGACGCGAACGACGTTGAGCCGCTCCTGTTTCGGCAGCGCTCGCGCGAACCGCGTCTTGATCAGACGCCAGCGCGTGGAGAAATTATGATCGCCCGGCGGCAGTTGCCAGACCGCATGCAGATGATCGGGCAGCACGACGAAGGCATCGATGGTGAAGGAATGGTCGCGGCGGGTTATGGCGACGGCCTCGCGCAGCATCGCGATATGATCGGCGAGCAGGGTTTTCCGCCGCTCCAGCAGGTTGACGGTGAAGAACCAGCAGCCGCCCGGAAACGACGATAATTCGGCATGGGAAGCAGGATAGCACATGCTATAGTTGTGGCACGCCCAAGATGGCGGATTACGCCTTCCACTTTCGCTCGTGGAGCTACCGCCGATGTAGTCGGCTCCAATCCGCCCTACCGGCCCTTTTCTGCGTTCGAGCCGCAGCGCATTATGAACAGTCTGGGCCATAGCCGAGTGTTCGACGCTATTGTCATACTCGTTTTCCTCGTACCAACCGGCTCATTCGCATGGCTCTTCGGCGCCGTTGCAGGTATGGCATTTTTCTTGTTGGGACGTGCGCTGCAACCCGCATCAGTTTGACGTTTTTCAAGCGAAGCATGCCCTCGGACTTGTTCCGGCGGTGGAATTCAGTTCGCGTCAAGAAAGCGTAATCCGCCGCACCGGTTACATCGCCAACGGGGTCAGTGCTCCCGCGCCCCATATCGAATGATGGTCGCGCTTGCGCAATTGGCGAGCGGAGACTTTGGCGAACAGCGACCACTTGGAGCGGTTGGCTGAGATGACTACGGACTGGCGCTGAATGGCGGATTACGCCTTGCACCTTCGCGGAGCTACCGCCGATGTGGTCGGCTCCGGCTGCAATCCCTCGTCCGCCCAGACGCCTCCCCAGCCCCAGTTCCAGCCATTTCCAACGAGATTCGTATTGAACCCTTGGGCTTAGGCAAATTTTAAGTCGCACGGCGTAGGTTGTCAGCGTGAGTTCAGTGGTTGAGAGTTTGTGAGTACGCCATGACAGAACCCCATCGCCCGAGGGTAAAATACGTCATCGGGCCTGACGGAAGTCCATTAACAATTGCGGACCTGCCCGCGCCCGGCACCAAACGGTGGGTGATCCGCCGCAAGGCCGAAGTCGTTGCCGCGGTTCGCGGCGGCCTGCTCTCCCTCGAAGAGGCTTGCAGCCGCTACACGCTGACGGTGGACGAGTTCCTGTCCTGGCAGTTCTCCATCGATCAGCATGGCCTGGCAGGCTTGCGGACCACCCGCATCCAGCAATACCGGCAATAAACTCTCCAAACCGGAAGATTTGATGAAAACCGGCTTCGTTTTGCGAAGCTGGTTTTTTTCATGCCCAAACTTCTTCACCGACTTTAACGGTCGTTAACCATATGGAAACCATCCCCTAGGCAATAATTGCCCAGTCGGTCCCCGGGTACGAATCTGGGCCGAACCCCTGGGGGCGGTTGGTGCAAAGTCTCGTTGCTTTCCTGAAAGGCCTGGGCGCGTCGCGGCTGATGGCGATGGTCGCCGTGACCGCCGCCCTGATCGGCTTCTTCGCGTTCGTCATCATGCGCGTCACGACGCCGCAGATGACCACCCTCTTCACCGACCTCTCGGCCGAAGACTCCTCCAGCATCATCAAGGATCTGGAACGCCAGGCGATCCCCTTCGAAATGCGCAACGAGGGCGCCGTAATCATGGTGCCGAAGGACAAGGTGACGCGGCTGCGGATGAAGCTGGCCGAAGGCGGCCTGCCCAAGGGCGGCGGCGTCGGCTACGAGATCTTCGACAAATCCGACGCGCTCGGCACCACCAGCTTCGTCCAGAACATCAATCATCTGCGCGCGCTGGAGGGCGAACTCTCCCGCACCATCCGCGCCATCGACCGCATTCAGGCCGCGCGCGTCCATCTGGTGCTGCCGGAACGGCCGCTGTTCTCCCGCGAAATCCCGGAGCCGTCGGCGTCCATCGTGGTCCGGGTGCGCGGCAGCCTCGAGCCGCAGCAGATCCGCGCCATCCGCCACGTGGTCGCTTCCGCCGTCAACGGCCTGAAGCCGCAGCGGGTGTCGATCGTCGACGAGGGCGGCCGGCTGCTCGCCGACGGCGCCAGCAGCAATCCCGAGGGCGCCAGCGGCGACGAACGCCGCACCGCCTTCGAGAAGCGGATGCGCAACGAGGTCGAGGCGATCGTCTCCTCGGTGGTCGGCCAGGGCCGCGCCCGCGTCCAGCTCACCGCCGATTTCGACTACAACAAGGTCACCCAGACCTCGGACAAGTTCGATCCCGAAGGCCGCGTGCTGCGCTCCAGCCAGTCCCGCGAGGAATCCTCGGCGACCGCCGGAGACACCGGCCAGGTCACGGTCAACAACGAACTGCCCGGCAACCAGGCCAATGCCGGCGTCGCGGCGCGCGACCAGAGCAAGAAGAGCGAAGAAACCAACAATTACGAGATTTCCCGCGTCACCAAGACCGAAGTCACCGAGGCCGGCCGGGTCAACAAGATCTCGGTCGCGGTGCTGGTCGACGGCGCCTACACCAAGAACGAAAAAGGCGAGATGGTCTATCAGGACCGCAGCAAGGAAATGCTCGACCGCATCGCTACCCTGGTTCGCTCGGCGATCGGCTTCGACCAGAAGCGCGGCGACCAGGTCGAGGTCGTCAACCTGCGCTTTGCCGAAGCCCCAACCGTGCCCCCGGTCGCCGAGCCGACCGGACTGCTCGGCATGTTCCAGTTCACCAAGGATGACGTCATGTACGTCATCGAGCTCGGCGTCATGATGCTGCTCGGCCTCGTGGTGCTGTTCATGGTGATCCGCCCGCTGGTCAAGCGCATCCTGGCCGCCGAAGTCGTTCCCGCGCTGGCCGGCGGCGCCGCTGTGCCGGCGCTGGCCGACGGCACCGCCGAAGGCGCGCCGGGCCAGGTCCTGCTTCCCGCCGGCGGCGCCGCCGCGCTGATCGACGTCGCCCAGGTTCAGGGCCAGGTCCACGCCCAGGCCGTTCACCGGGTCGGAGAACTCGCCGAACGAAATCCGAACGAGACCGCCTCCATTGTTCGTCAATGGCTCACCGAACCTGTCGAGTAAGCTGACATGGCCGTACCGCAAACCACCAACGCCAACGACATCACCACCGTCATCTCGGCGCTGGCGAGCCGGCAGGCGACAAGGCCGAAGGGCAAGCCGCTGACCGGCCCGAAGCGGGCCGCCATCCTGATGCTGGCGCTGGGCGAACAATATGGCGGCAAGGTCTGGGCGCTGCTCGACGACGACGAGGTGCGCGAATTGTCGATCCACATGTCGACGCTCGGCACCGTCGAGGCCGACGTGGTCGAGGACCTGCTGCTCGAATTCGTCTCGCGGATGTCGGCCTCCGGCGCCCTGATGGGCACCTTCGACGCCACCGAACGGCTGCTGCAGCAATATCTGCCGAGCGAGCGCGTCAGTGGCATCATGGACGAAATCCGCGGCCCCGCCGGCCGCAACATGTGGGAGAAACTCTCCAACGTGCAGGAAGAGGTGCTCGCCAACTACCTCAAGAACGAATACCCGCAGACCATCGCCGTGGTGCTGTCGAAACTGAAGCCGGAGCACGCCGCCCGTGTGCTGGCGATCCTCCCTGAGGATCTCGCGCTCGACGTGGTCGGGCGCATGCTGAAGATGGAAGCGGTGCAGAAGGAAGTCATCGAGCGCGTCGAGCAGACGCTGCGGACCGAGTTCATGTCGAACCTGTCGCAGACCCGCCGCCGCGACGCCCACGAGGTGATGGCCGAAATCTTCAACAATTTCGACCGCCAGACCGAAACCCGCTTCATCACCTCGCTGGAAGAGGAAAACCGCGAATCCGCCGAGCGCATCAAGGCGCTGATGTTCACCTTCGACGATTTGATCAAGCTCGATTCCGCCTCGGCGCAGACGCTGATGCGCAACATCGACAAGGACAAGCTCGGCATTGCGCTGAAGAGCGCCAATGAGGAGGTCCGCAGCTTCTTCCTCGGCAACATGTCGTCCCGCGCCGGCAAGATGCTGCTGGACGACATGGCCGCGATGGGACCGGTGCGGCTGCGCGACGTCGACGAGGCGCAGGCGCTGCTCGTCAACCTCGCCAAGGACATGGCCGCCAAGGGTGAAATCACCTTGACCAAGAACCGCGCCGACGACGAGCTGGTGTACTGATGGCCGCGCCCGCAAAATTCCTGTTCGACATGGACTTCGGCGCGCCGGACAAGACGCGCGAGCGCCCTGCCACGCCGGCCGAGATCGCGCAGAAGATCGCCGCGGCCGAAGCCCGCGCCTATCGCGACGGCTACGAGGCCGCGCAGCGCGAGGCCAGAGCCGAAAGCGACCGCCGCGCCGCGCTGGCGCTGGAGGAGATCGGCATTGCGATCAAGGGCATCGCCTCGCGCTTTGGCGGCATCGAAGCGCGGATGGAGACCGAGGCGGTCGACGTCGCGGTCGCGGTGGCCCGCAAGCTGTGCTCCGAACTGATCGCCGCCGAGCCGCTCGGCGAGATCACGGCACTGGTGAGCGACTGCTTCTCGCACCTGGTCGCGACGCCGCACCTCGTGGTCCGCATCAACGACTCATTATACGAGGCTGCCCGCGAAAAGATCGAGCGGCAGGCCACGCAGAGCGGCTTCGAGGGCCGGCTGGTGATCCTGGCCGAGCCTGACATTGCAACCGGCGACTGCCGGATCGAATGGGCCGACGGCGGCGTGGTGCTGGAGCGCGCCGCCATCGAAGCCAAGATCAACGAACTTGTCGGGCGCTACATGGCGTCCCGCGATCAGGCTGGAAGGCCGTGAGGACTGAACCATGAGCGACACCGACACCCAGGTCCCGCTGCAAGACCTCAACGCGTCAGACGCGGAGGCCGCGGACGATCTGGCCTACAATGAAGACGAACAGGCCTCGCGCATCGCGGCTGACCTCGAGGCCGTGTTCGACGTGCCGGTGCAGGTCTCAGCGGTGCTGGGGCGCTCCAAGATGGACGTCGGCGAGCTTTTGAAGCTTGGCCCCGGCACCGTGCTCGAACTCGACCGCCGGGTCGGCGAAGCGATCGACATCTACGTCAACAACCGGCTGGTGGCGCGCGGCGAAGTCGTGCTGGTGGAAGACAAGCTCGGCGTCACCATGACGGAAATCATCAAGGCGGAACGCACCTAAAACAACAGCACGCGCATAAGCGGCGCGAACAGACGAACAGGAGACTATGATGCGGCTTCTCATCGTTGGCACATTGAAGGGCCAGCTCACCACGGCCACCAAGATCGCGATGGACAACGGCGCTTCGGTGACCCACGCCGAGACGGTCGAACAGGCGATGGCGGTGCTGCGCGGCGGCAAGGGGGCCGACCTGATGCTGGTCGACGTCGCGCTCGATATCCGCGATCTGGTGATGCGGCTCGAGGCCGAACACATCCATGTGCCGATCGTGGCCTGCGGCATCTCCAACGACGCCCGCGCCGCGGTCGCCGCGATCCACGCCGGCGCCAAGGAATACATCCCGCTGCCGCCCGATCCGGAACTGATCGCCGCCGTGCTCGCCGCCGTCGCCAACGATTCCCGCGACCTGATCTATCGCGACGAGGCCATGGGCAAAGTCGTCAAGCTGGCACAGCAGATCGCGGGCTCCGACGCCTCGGTCATGATCACCGGTGAATCCGGCACCGGCAAGGAAGTGCTGGCGCGCTACGTCCACACCCGCTCGGCCCGCGCCAAGCGGCCCTTCATTTCGATCAACTGCGCGGCGATCCCCGAGCACCTGCTTGAATCCGAACTGTTCGGCCACGAAAAGGGCGCCTTCACCGGCGCCGTGGCGCGACGCATCGGCAAGTTCGAGGAAGCCACCGGCGGCACGCTGCTGCTCGACGAAATCTCCGAGATGGACGTACGACTGCAATCGAAATTGCTGCGCGCGATCCAGGAGCGCGTCATCGACCGCGTCGGTGGCACCAGGCCGGTGCCGGTCGACATCCGCATCATCGCGACCTCGAACCGCAACCTGGCCGACGCCGTGCGCGAAGGCACCTTTCGCGAGGACCTGCTGTTCCGCCTCAACGTCGTCAATCTGAAGATCCCCCCGCTGCGCGACCGGCCGGCGGACATCATCGAACTGGCGCACCATTTTGCGAAGAAATATTCCGAAGCCAACGGCGTGCCGCTACGCCCGATCTCCAGCGACGCGCGGCGGGTGCTCACCGCCAACCGCTGGCAGGGCAACGTCCGCGAGCTGGAAAACACCATGCACCGCTCGGTGCTGATGGCGCAGGGCGACGAAATCGGCGCCGATGCGATCCTGACCCCGGACGGCGACCGCCTCGAGCTTGCCAAGACCGCACCGGCGGTGGCCCACGCCACCTTCGCCGCCGAACAGGTCACGCGTGCGCTGGTCGGGCGCACCGTTGCCGACGTCGAACGCGACCTGATCCTGGAGACGCTCAAGCATTGCCTCGGCAACCGCACCCACGCGGCCAACATCCTCGGCATTTCGATTCGCACGCTGCGCAACAAGCTGAACGAATATGCCGACGGCGGAATACCGATCACGCCGGCGGGTGCAGGCGACTATCAGCGCTTTGCGGCGGCGGGGTAGCCTGCCTTAGCCCATCCTGGGGACGAAGCGATCGAAACGATCGGCTTCGTCCGGAACGGCATCGTGCCGCGAATAACTCGGTGCGTCCGGGTTGCGGAAGATGCGGATGGGGGCACCGGGCTGCAGATCGCGGCCGCTGAAGACCGCATAGGCGTAAAGCGCGAGATAGCCGATCGCCAGAGCGCCGACGCCGTAGAAAGCCCAGACCGCGATACGCTTCATCGGGTCACCACACCGCATTGGGCCAGGCGCGCGACGTCGCGCCGGCAAAACCACAGCGGCAAAACAGTTTTGGGAAGCCTGCGTTCCAACGTGCGCTCTCATTCCCGGGGCGGAAGCGGGCCTTTTAGTCCGTGCGCCCGCTGAACGCCACGGCAACAAACGCCCTACCCGCGCCCGTCACCGGATTTTCACATATTCCGGAGCCTGATTCCATTTGCCGAGTGGGACGCAGTCGACCAACTCCGATTCATTCGTACCCCTTCCGGGCCTCAGAATCACGATTCCCGAAGGGGTCGGCACGTCAGCCCTGGTCATCCTGAATTTGCCCTTTCCTTATGCACAAGGGAACAACAACGCCGGCGCAACCGTCGGCATCACCGTGAATGGTGCGCTTTCGTCGGTCCTGGCGGGGTTCACCTACAATGAACAGATATCGGGGAGCGCCCGGGTGCCGACCACATTGGTAGTCAGCGTGCCGCTAGCGGCTGCGGCGCAGACCATTGTCGGGGTTTGGTCCGGCGTGCGCGGCAGCACCGTCATCATCGACACACCGGCAACGCTCAGCGCGATCCTGGACTAGATTTCCCGCATCAGTAGCGAGCGGCTCGCGGTGGGGGCAGGCTGACTTCGGCCAGCCGCACTGCGTCCTCGTCCTGATCGATCGCCACATACTGGCCCTGCCAATAGGCCAGCGCCGCAGTTCGGCTCGATAGCTGCAGGTCCAGCACGCGGCCGATCACAATCGCATGGGAATGCCGCTCGACGATTTCCTCCACCTCACACTCGATCGCGGCGAGCGCGCCCACCAGCAGCGGCACGCCCGAAGCGCGCGTCGTCCACTGGGCGCCGGCAAACCGTTCGGCGCCCTTGAGCCCGTCCTTGCCGGCAAACCGCTCGGCGACGTCGATTTGGTCCGACGTCAGGATATTGACGCCGAAGAAGCCGTACCGCTGCACCAGCGGCCATGAGGACGCGTTCCGGTTGACGCTGACGATCAGTGCCGGCGGATCGACCGACAGTGACGACACCGAGGTCACCGTCATCCCCGAAATGTCCCTGCCTCGCCCGGCCGTGACGACGCTCACCCCGCCCGTCAACTGGCGCATGGCGCCACGAAAATCGCCTGGCGAAACCGCGCGGGAAACTTCTTGAGAAATCTCTTGGGAAACCTGACGGTCGATCGCGATATGCCGGACAACGGAGTTCATGATGGCCTCACAGGTCGGAAGTGTCCTCGGTGCCTTGCAGCAGGTTCTTCAGGATCGAGCCTTCCAGCGCAGCGAGCTCCGCCGAACCCCGACGCCTTGGGCGCGGGATATTGACGTCGATGTCATGCGCGATACGGCCGTCCTCGATCACCAGAACGCGGTCGGCCAGTGCCACCGCTTCGGCGACGTCATGCGTCACCAGGATCGCGGTGAATCCCTGATCCTGCCAGACCCGCTCCAGCAGCCGCTGCATCGAGATTCGCGTCAACGCATCAAGCGCGCCGAGCGGTTCGTCGAAGGCCAGCACGCGCGGGCGGCTGACCAGGGCCCGCGCCAGCGCCACGCGCTGTTTTTGTCCGCCGGAAAGCACCGCCGGCCATTGCGCCCGTTTGTCGTCAAGGCCGACTTCGACCAGCGCGCTGTCGGCGCGCGCTTGCGCGTCGGGCGAGGTTCTTTCGCGGCCGAGGCCGACCTCGACGTTCGACAGCACCCGGGCCCAGGGCAGCAACCGCGGCTCCTGAAACATCACGCGGACGTCTTCCGCGCGGGTTTCCTCGCCAAAGCTGATGGTACCCGCGGTAATCGTTTCAAGCCCCGCGATCAGCCGCAGCAGCGTACTCTTGCCGCACCCGCTGCGGCCCACGATGGCGACGGACTGCCCTGCCGGAATGTGCAGATCGATGCCGCGAAGCACCTCGTTGTCGCCGAACGATTTGCGCAATCCCCGGATTGTCAGCGAAAGCCCACGCAACAGGGCGTCGGCATCCCGCCGCAACAGCCGCGCCTGCTTGACAAAATCGGGCTGGTCCACGGCTTCGGCATCCGCGGGGCGAAAACGAAGAGCTTCCTGCATTTCAATCCTCAAAAGTTTCTGCCTCAATGTTTCTGGAAGGCCGGATGCCAGGACAGCGTCAGCCGCTCCAGCGCGCGTGAAGCGCTGTCGGCGAGTTTGCCAAGCAGCGCGTAGATCAGGATGGAGAGCACCACGACGTCGATCAGCATGAACTCGCGCGCCTGCATCGCCATGTAGCCGAGGCCCGACGACGCCGCGATGGTTTCCGCCACGATCAGGGTCAGCCACATGATGCCGAGCGCAAAGCGCAGGCCGACGAAGATCGATGGCAACGCACCCGGAAAGATCACCCGGCGGAACAATTCGCCGTCGGTCATGCCGTAGATGCGGCCCATCTCGATCAGCTGCGGATCGACGGTGCGGATGCCGTGCAGCGTGTTGAGGTAGATCGGAAAGAACACGCCGAGCGCGACCAGGAACAGCTTTGCGGACTCATCGATCCCGAACCACAGGATGACGAGCGGGATCAGCGCCAGATGCGGAATGTTGCGCACCATCTGCAACGTCGTGTCGGTCAATTTGCTCGAGAGCTGCGACAGGCCATTGGCGAGCCCGAACGCAAAGCCGATGCTGCCGCCGATCAGGAAGCCGACGCTGGCGCGCCAGAAACTGACCCAGATGTTGCGCACCAGTTCACCCGACAGCAGCAGCTTCCATCCCGCCAGCGCCACATCGCTCGGCGCCGGCAGCACCCGCGCCGAGACGAAGCCGGTGACGCAAGCCACCTGCCAGATCAGGATGATCGCAAGCGGCACGATCCATGGAATAAGGCCGTCGGCTCGCGGCAAATGCAGGCGTCGGACACGCGGAAGACTTTCGATCAGACTCATGATTGCGATGCCTTGACGAGGGGACGATGTTCGTTGGCGATGGTCTCGCCGAACGGGCCGGTATTGACGCGGATCGGCGTCACATTGTTGGGCTGCTTCAGCGACAGCAGCGGAAACACCAGTTCGGCGAAGCGATAGGCTTCCTCCAGATGCGGATAGCCCGACATGATGAAGGTATCGATGCCGACATCCTGGTATTCGCGGATCCGCGCCGCCACCGTCGCGGGATCGCCGACCAATGCCGTCCCTGCCCCGCCGCGCACCAGACCGACGCCGGCCCAGAGGTTGGGGCTGATCTCCAGCTTGTCACGCCTGCCGCCATGCAACTGCGCCATGCGCTGCTGGCCGACCGAATCCATCCGGGAAAATATCTTCTGCGCCGAGGCCACCGTCTCGTCGGTGACATGCTGGATCAACTCATCTGCCGCCTTCCAGGCCTCAGCGTTGGTCTCGCGGACGATCACGTGCAGGCGGATGCCGAACGAGAGTTTTCGCCCGCGCGCGTCCGCCACCGCTTTCACGCGGTTGATCTTCTCGGCCACCTGCGCCGGCGGTTCGCCCCAGGTCAGATATTTGTCGACGGTGTCGACGGCGACATCGATGCCGGCATCCGACGATCCGCCGAAATAGAGCGGCGGCCGCGGCGCCTGCACGGGTGGAAACAGCAGGCGACCATCCTCGATGCGGATGTGCTTGCCTTCCACATTGACGGTCTTGCCCGCGAGCAGGTCGCTATAGACGTTGAGGAACTCGCGCGTCACGGCATAGCGCGCGTCGTGATCGAGGAATATCCCGTCGCCCTTGTTCTCGACGGGGTCGCCGCCGGTGACGACGTTGACCAGCAGCCGCCCGTTCGACAGCCGGTCCAGCGTCGCGGTCATGCGCGCGGCGACGCTCGGCGATTGCAGGCCGGGCCGTACCGCCACCAGATAACGCAGCCGCTCGGTCCAGGGCGCGACGGCCGACGCCACCACCCAGGAATCCTCGCAGCTTCGCCCGGTCGGCAGCAGCACGCCGTAATAGCCGAGCTGGTCCGCAGCCTGCGCGATCTGGCGCAAATAATTGAAGTTCACTTCACGGCCGCCGGTGGTGGTGCCGAGATAGCGGCCATCGCCATGGGTCGGCAGGAACCAGAGGATGTTGGCATTCGCCGATGTTTGGTTGCTCATGAGCCCGGCCTCCGCGCCGCGTCGGAAATCTTGATTTGCTTGGGAATAAGACCGAGCGCGAAGAATGCGTCGGCGACCTGTTGTTGATCGGCGATCACGCTGTCGGTGATCGGCTTGATGCCGTAGGACTGCCGCTTCAATGCCACTTCAACGACGGGCACCGGAAGCCCGATCGCCGGCGCCAGCTGTTCGGCAACGGCGCGGATGTCGCCCTTGGCCCAGTCATCGACCTCGCTGAGTTGCGCCAGCACGAGATCGACGATGTCAGGGTCGGCGCCAATGAACTTCTTCGAGGCGAAGTAGAATTGATAGTTCGAGACGATGCCGGTGCCGTCGGCGAGCGTCCGCGCGCCGGTGGCGGCTTCGGCGGCGGCCTGGAACGGATCCCAGATCACCCAGGCATCGACCGCGCCACGTTCGAACGCAGCCCGCGCATCGGCCGGCGCCAGAAACACCGGCTCGATCTCCGAGTATTTGACACCAGCTTTCTCCAGCGCCTTCACCAGCAGATAGTGGACATTGGAGCCTTTGTTCAGCGCCACCTTCCTGCCTTTGAGATCCGCGACCGAAGCGATCTTGCTGTCCTTCGGCACCAGGATGGCTTCGCCCTTCGGCGCCGGGGGCTCATAGGCGACATACTGGATCGGGGCGCCCGCGGCCTGCGCGAAGATCGGCGGCGCTTCACCGGTGTTGCCGAAATCGATGGCGCCGACATTGAGCGCCTCGAGCAGCGGTGGCCCGGAGGGAAACTCGGTCCACACCACCTGATAACCCGCGGCCTTCAGCTTGCTCTCCAGCGTGCCCTTGCTCTTGAGCAGCACCAGCTTGCCGTATTTCTGGAAGCCAATGCGGACGACCTTGTCCTGCCCGTAGCTGAGGCCAACCGTCGAGCCGACGATGGCGAGAGACAGCATGGCACTCGCGATCATGCGCTTGATGAAACGCTTCATGATGAATTCCCCTGCGTTGATTGGAATGGCTTTTCTCGAAGTCAGGTCTGGGTATTGCGCCAGACGATGTCGCGAACCACGATCGGCTTCGGGATCAGCCCGAGCTTGAAGAAGCGATCGGCGACGGCCTGCTGGGTCTCAATAATCGCCTCCGTCACCGGTCCGATCGCAAACGAGGCCCGGTTGGCCGCGACGGCCTGAACTTCCAGCGGAATGCCGGTCACGGCGGCGAGCGCGCTTGCCACGGCGTCGCGATTTGCTTCCGCCCACCGGGCGGCTTCCGCCAGGCCCGCGATGATGTCGCGGGTGTGCTGAACGTTGGTGTTCGCGAAATCGCGGTTGGCGAGATAGAACGAATTGGTCTTGGCGACCTCAAAGGCGTTGATCAGGATCCGGCCGTTCTGCTTTTTCTCGCCGATCGCGAAGTACGGATCCCAGATCGCCCACGCCTCGATGCTGCCATTGGCGAATGCCGGCCCCGCATCAGGCGGCGACAAATAGACCGGCGTGATATCGGCGTAGGTGAGACCGGCCTTTTCCAGCGTCGCGATCAGAACGTTATGCGCGCTGGTGCCCTTGGCAAATCCGATCCGCTTGCCCTTCAGATCGGCAATCGTGCGAATGCTGGAGCTGGCGGGAACCAGGATGCCCTGCCCGTTGGTAATGGGCGATCCTGCCACATAGACGATGTTCGCGTTCGCAGCCTGGGCAAAGATCGGCGGCGTATCGCCAACCGCGCCGAGATCGACACTGCCGGTGCTCATCGCCTCCAGCAACGGCGGGCCCGACGTGAACTCGATCCATTTGATGACAATTTGTTTCGCGGCGAAGTGCTTTTCCAGAATAGCCTGCTGCCGTGCGATCACGAGCACCCCGGTCTTCTGATAGCCGATGCGGATTTCCTTGACCGGTGCTTGCGCGCGCGCACCTGGCGACAGCGCGACAACGGCACCGGCAACCGACAATCCGAGAAACTCGCGACGCTTCATCACATTCTCCTGAACGATCATGTTCGCGGCGATGCGCGATCATGCGATGCAAGAGATGATGGTGGCGCTTTGAAACGCTGTCGAGTGCTCCGCGAAAATAGCAATGACGGCACTGCTGGTCCGGCTCGCGACGACGCGTTTATTGCCGGAACACGATTTACAACGACGCATTTTTCTTGACGCTTGCGCGACGCCAATTCGCTAATCTTGCATTAGGCAGCGACGGAACCTGATCCACCCAGAGTCATAAGCGACCGCCGCTGGGATCGACGAGCGCCTATCAAATATGCGCTTGGAATTTCTCTCTGCGAATGCCGACCGGCGTAGCATCGTCATGCGGATCGCGTGACAACAAGAAAGAACGGTTCTATTGACCGCCGTTGCGCGGCATCTAGCTTGTTTTGATCCCTTTAATTTCAGGCAGATCAAACTCCATGGGCAACCGCACCGCATCCATCATCAGAGCCATCGCAGCCTTCGCGGTCGTTTCAGCCACATCCGTGGCCGCGCAGACGCCGCCGTCCGATACGATTCGTATCGGCTATCAAAAATCCTCGACGCTGACGGCCATCCTGAAAACCAACGGCGAACTGGAAAAGGCGCTCGCGCCGCTCGGCGTCCGCGTCTCCTGGCATGAATTCACCAGCGGCCTGCCGCTCTTGGAGGCGATCAACACCGGCAACATCGACTTCGGCGCTGACGTCGCCGATACCGTGCCGCTGTTCGCGCAAGCCGCAGGCGCCAGGCTTGCCTATATCGCGGAAGAAGCCGCTTCACCCTCGGCGCAGGCCATTCTGGTCGGCGCGGAATCGCCCATCAAGACGCTGGCCGACCTGAAGGGCAGGAAGGTTGCGGTGACAAAAGGCGCCGGCAGTCATTTCCTGCTGCTCGCCGCGCTCGCCAAATCGGGCCTGAGCTTCAAGGATATCTCGCCGGCCTACCTGACGCCGGCCGACGGCCGCGCCGCTTTCATCGGCGGCAATGTCGATGCGTGGGTGGCCTGGGATCCGTTCCTGACCAGCGCCCAGCGCCAGTCCAACGCGCGGGTGCTGACCGATGGCAGCAACGGCCTTGCCAGCTACAAGCGCTACTATCTGTCGTCGGCTGCGTTTGCCGATCGGCGCGGCGACGTGCTGAATGCCATCTTCGGCAAGCTCGACGAGACCGGCAAATGGGTCAAGGCGAATCAGGACGACGCGGCCAAATTGCTATCGGGCCTCTGGGGCATCGACGTGGCGACGGTGAAGGAAGCCAACAGCCACCGTTCCTACAAGGTCGGAATTGTCACGGCGCCCGGCCTGTCCGAACAGCAGCGCATTGCGGATGCGTTCTTTGCGGAGGGATTGCTGCCGGTAAAGGTCAACGCGGGCGATGCGAAGATCTGGACGCCGAAGCGCGATTGAGCGAGGCGGCAGACTCGCTGCACCTCTCCCGCTTGCGGGGTCGAGACGAGCGAAGCTCGCTCTTAGGTCGGCGCGTAGCGCCGGGTGGGGGCTCTCTCCACACGGGGAGTGTCAATTGTGGAGACACCCCCACCCCAGCCCTCCCCCGCAAGCGCGGGAGAGGGAGCGCAGTCCCTTCGCGGCCGCTATGCCGCCTCGAACGCCGGAACCGGCAACGCAGTAACCGACTTGATCTTTTCCATCGCGAACCGCGACGTCACGTTCTTCAGCGCGACCGCGCCGATCAGCTTCTTGTAGAAAAGATCATAGCTCCGCATGTCGGCGACGACCACGCGCAGCACATAGTCCACGTCACCAGCCATGCGATAGAACTCGATGACTTCAGGCATGGCGCTGACGGCGGCCGCGAATTTCTTCAGCCACGCATCGGAATGATCGTCGCTCTCCACCGACACGAATACCGACAGCCCGAGGCCGATCTTGTTCTGGTCGACCAATGCAACCTTGCCGGTGATGATGCCCTCGTTCTCCATGCGCTGGACGCGCTTCCAGCACGGCGTAGACGAAAGCCCGACGCGCTCCCCGATCTCGGCTACCGACAGCGATGCATCCTCCTGAAGCACCCGCAGGATCTTGCGGTCGATCGCGTCGATGCGTCGGGGAGGTTCCGAGGCGGTGACAACGTCGCTCATGTGTACAACTTTCTTCCAAATGCATTGCTCTCAACAATGCTATTCAGAAAATAATTCCACACAAGCCGGTCGCCGTTTCGAAATTTGGCGTCGCTAGAGAAAGACTTGCTGCGCGGACCGCCTTCCAAGGTTTAAAGACCCGCGCCCTTGCCTATGGCTCCGGAAAACGAACGGTCGACGATGTCGGCGGCGTTGAGCTTCTGCTTGATCAGGCCGGACCGGAAATAGAGATCGATGGTTTGCTGTTCGTCGGCCACAACGCCGTCATCGATTGGTGCAACACGAACCTTCGCCCGGCTCAGCCAGTTCAGCGGCACCGCGGGCGGAATGTTCATCAGTCTGCCCCACGTCTCGGCATAGGCACCGACATTGGTCTGCGACCACGCCCGCGCGGCCGTCAGCCGCCTGACAAAATCTTCCAGTTCCGGCCGCTTGTCGCGGATCGCGTTCGGTGTGGCGACCTGGAATCCCAAGCCGGGCGTAAGCCCCTCCGCCGTGATCACGCGCCGCGACTGGAACAGGACTTCTTCCTGGCTGACATAGGGCTCCCATGTCGACCAGGCATCGACGGAGCCTTGCGTGTACGCAACCTTGGCGTCCGATGGCGCGAGGAACACGATCTGGACGTCGCTGGTCGACCAACCCTTCGATTCAAGCGCGGCAAGAATCAGTTGATGTCCGATCGAGCCACGGCCGGTGGCGATCTTCTTGCCTTTCAGGCTTTCGAAGTCAGGGATCGGCGAGTTTTTCGGGACGAGTACCGCGAGCCCTTCGCGCGTCTGCCGGATCGCGGCGATGGCTTTCACCGGAACGTTGGCCGCCGCAGCGAAGGTGAACGGCGCGTCGCCGACCAGGCCGGTTTCAATCGCGCCCGCGCTCAACGCTTCCAACAGCGGCGCCGCTGCCGCGAATTCCTTCCACTCGATCTTGTATGGAACATCCTTCAGCACGCCGGCCGCCTCCATCACGGCCTGCGAATTCCCCTTTTGATCGCCAACCCGCAACGTGGTCTGGGCATCCGCTTAGGCAATCGCACCCAGCAGCAGGCCCGCAATGAGAATATTGCGCATCATTCTGCGGCCACTCCCCGGGCAACACTGCGTCCGGCGATCAGTTGACGCGTCAGCGGGATCAGTTCGCGGCCGTAGTCGATGGCATCGGTCAGGGGATCGAAGCCGCGAATCAGGAAGTGGCTGATGCCGAGATCGTAGTAATCGCCGAACACTTCGGCGACCTGTTCGGGTGTGCCGACCAGCGCCGTGGTGTTGCTGTTGGCGCCGGTGAGCTTTGCGATTTCGGTCCAGAGCCGCTTGTCGATCCTTGTCCCCTGCTCGGCCAGCGCCAGCAGCCGTTTCGCGCCGGCGGTGGCATGGCCGTCCGCCGGCTTGCGATATCCGGTCTTGTCCTGCAGCGCGGTGGCGCGGGCCAGGATTTCATCGGCCCTGGCCCAGGCCTTCTCCTCGGTATCGGCGAGGATCGGGCGAACCGAGAGGCTGAAGCGCGGCGTCGGCCGGTCATGTTTCGCGGCAGCAGCGCGAACCCGCGACGTTACATCGCGCACCTGCGCATAAGATTCGCCCCACAACGCGAACGTATCGGCATGCTTGCCCGCGACCTCGACTGCCGCGTCCGAACCGCCGCCGACGAAGATCGGAATGCCTTCGCTGCGGTAAGGTTTCAGCTGCGAGAAACCGTTCTGCACCTGATAATATTTGCCCTCATAGTTGAACGGTTTTTCGCTGCTCCATTCGGCGCGAACTACGTCCAGGAATTCGCTGGTCCGGGCGTAGCGTTCGTCCTTGTCGTCGACGACATTGCCGTCCTGCCGCAGTTCGGTGGCGTTGCCGCCGGTGATGACGTGCAATGCGACGCGTCCACCGGACAGTTGATCGACGGTCGCAAGCTGCCGGGCAAGCAGCGTCGGCGCGGTGAAACCGGGCCGCTGCGCGATCAGGACGTTGAGCTTGTCGGTTACGCCGAGCACGTGCTGGCCGATCTGCAGACCATCCGGCGTGGTCGAGTGAAATGCCAGCAGCGCGCGATCAAAGCCTGCGTTCTCATGCGCCTTCGCAACGGTCTCGATGTAGTACCGGTCGAGAATCCCGCCGTTCCGCACGACGGTTTCGGAAGAGTAATTGCTGCCGATGTATCCGATGAATTCCACTGACATGGACTTGCTCCAGAGTTTGGGACTGGTTCGTTGATACTCAGACGCCGAGCACGAGGCGTCCGGCGTTGACTCGCGTAGCGTCGTCCTGCGGGGTGTGAACCCGCCCGCACAGCACATCGCGATAATGCCGCTCCAGCGGATTGGCGCGGGTGAGACCATGATTGCTGGTCAGCGACAGTGCGTCTTCGAGAATCGCGACCGCATTGTTGGTGACCGTGAGCTTGACGATGCTGGATTCGGAGGCACTCAGCTGCACGCCATCGTCGAAGTCGCCGGCAAAACTGTCGATCAGTCGCGCATTGACGGCAAGACGCGCCTCGATGCCGCCGACGATCTCCTGCACTCTCGGCAGCGTTGCCAGCGATGCGCCGAGATTGGACGGCTTCCGATTCCTCAGGAACTCGACCAGCCAGTCGCGCGCGGCACGGGCGACGCCGTCATAAATCGCGGCGACGAAGATCGCATGCACCACGGACTGGGTGAAATCCGGCACCCGCCAATCCTCGGGCGCGCGGACGTCGATCTCATGATCGAGCGGAAACACGACGTCTTCGAACACGATATCCTGGCTGCCGCTGGCACGCAGGCCAAGATGGTCCCACGTTTCGATAATCCGCGTGCCCGGCAATCCCGCGGGCACCAGGAACAGGCCGACGCGCGTTTCCGGCTCGTCGGTCTTCGCCCACACCGCATACCATTTCAGGATCGGCGCGCCGGTGGAATAGATCTTGCGGCCAGAGAGCCGCCACCCCGTCTCGGTCCTTCGCGCGGTTGTCGCCGGCAGCCCGCCACGCGCGGGCGAGCCCAGATCCGGCTCGACCCGCAGCGCATTGATCAGCGCCACGCCGTCGACCGCCTCGCGCGCCAGCTTGCGCGACAGACGCCCCGGCCAGCGCGTGCTGCGCGCCATCACCAGGTGCTGGATGTAATGCATCGACAGCACCAGCGCCGTCGATGGATCGGCCTTGCCGAAAATGCCGAGGATGCGCGCCGTGTCGAGCGCACCCGCGCCGTGGCCGCCCAGCGCGGTCGGTACGGTCAGCGCCAACAATCCCGCCTCGGCAAGCTCCTTGAAATTCTCGTGCGGAAAGCTGGCCTCCCGATCGTGCTGCGCGGCCCGGGCCGCAAACTCGGAAGCGAGCGCCCTCGCGCAATCATACGGCACCGGCGCGGCCTCCGCCGGCGGCTCTTTACGTATCGAACTGTTGATAGCACTCACCATGTCGCGTCCAATCCGAGCAGGCCAAGGATGCTACGGCGAAGCTCCGCCAGCCTGGGATCGCCGCGGTGCCGCGGATACGGCCGATCGACCGCGATGTCGGCCTTGATGCGCGCCGGACGATCGCTGAACACGATGACGCGGTTGGCGAGGAACAAAGCTTCCTCGACGTCATGGGTCACCAGCAGCGTGGTGAATCCCTTGCGCTGCCACAGCGCCACGATTTCGGCCTGCATCGTAATGCGCGTCAGCGAATCCAGCTTGCCGAGCGGCTCATCGAGGATGAGGATCTTGGGATCGTTCACCAGCGCCCGCGCCAGCGCGACACGCTGCGCCATACCACCAGACAATTGATGCGGATAGGCGTTGCGAAACTGCGACAGCCCGACAAGGTCGAGCGCAGCATCGACGCGATGGCGCTGGGTCTTCAGGATGCCCTGCGCCTCGAGCCCGAGCGCGACGTTGTTCCAGACGGTTCGCCACGGAAACAGCGTCGGATCCTGAAACACCACCACGCGGGACGGAAACGGTCCGGTGACGGGATCGCCGTCCTCTCGCAGCACGCCCGACCGCGGCGCCTCCAGCCCCGCGACCAGCCGCAGCAAGGTCGACTTGCCGCAGCCGGACGGACCGAGCAGCGCGATAAATTCGCCTGGCTTGACGCTGAAATTGACGTCGTCGAGCACCGGCAACACATTGCCGTCGATGTCGAAGGCGTGGCTGATGCGTTCGACATCGAGCGAGGCGCCGACGGCCGGATAGGTGACCGCTTCGGCCAAAGCATGGGCTACCATTTGACGACTCCCTTTTGCCAGATCAGCAGGCGGTCGCGCGTCCGGAACAGCAACGTGATCGCGCCCGAGCACAGCAGCGACATCACGATCAACGCGGCATACATGTTCGCGTACGCCGCCCAGCCCTGCGCCCATTGCAGATACCAGCCGAGCCCGGCCTTGACGCCGATCATCTCGGCAACCACCAGCACCGCAAACGACGAGCCGAGGCCCATGAACAGGCCGACGAACACATGTGGAAGCGCCGCGGGAATGGCAACCTTCAGCACCAGGAACGACGGTTTCGCGCCGAGCGTCCGCGCCACGTCGTAATAGGCATTGCTGACGCTTGCTACGCCGGACCAGGTCAGCACCGTGACCGGAAACCCGGTCGCCAGCGCGATCAGGAACGTAGAGGCGCTCCAGCTCGACGGGAAGGTGAAGAACGCGATCGGCAACCACGCCGTCGCCGGCAGCGGGCCGATGAAGCGCAGCACCGGATGCACCCAGTAGCCGACGCTGCGCGACCAGCCGATCGACACGCCGGTCAGAAAGCCGACGGTGGCGCCGATGACATATCCGCCGAGTTGAAGTTTTACAGAAGCAAGGATGCTGTCCAGCAATTTGGGCAGATCATCGGTGTAGACCTCGATGATGGATTGCGGCGGCGGGAAGAACGGCAGCGGCAGCCACCCGAACTTTGCGGTCGCGACTTCCCACAGCGTCAGGAACAACGCCGAGACCAGCAGCCACGGCGCACGCCGTTGCAGGCCGGCATTGAACCGCCCGAGCCGGCTGCCCGCCACCGTCGCCAGGAAAATGGCGCCTGACATGACGAAGGCAGCGGCGGCGAGCTGATGGGTGCGCGTCCAGTCGCCAATATCCGGCCACCACAGGCACGATATGCCAAACCCGACCCACGCCAGGCTTGCGAACAAGCCAGTCCCGCCTGGCGGAAACGAGAACGCCAGCGACAATGGCCGCCCTGAAAGTGCTGCGCCTTCCTCCGCCGATTGCGCCAGTGCGACCGTCTTAGACGCCGAATACGTCGACATAGATCCGCTCCGCAAATTTCGCCGTATCGGTGCTGGCCTTGAAGACCGAAACGCTCTTCAGGTCGTCCGCATAAGCCTTCAGTTCCCGCTTCAACACTTCGCCGACCGGATGGTGATGATGGGTGTGGTAGCGGACCATCGCCTGCAGATCCTGCAGGCTCGCCGTCTTGGGGGCGTAAGGCTGGAACGAAGCCGCGGCGACATCGGGATTTTGCGCGGTGAACATCGCGGCATCGAGCAGCGCTTGCGTGATGGCGCGCGCGACCTGCGGCTCTTCGCGAACCAGGCTGCCGCGCAATCCGAGGATGCAGCAGGTCTTGTCCTTGTATTCACCGTCGAGGTTGGAAGCGACCTCCTTGTAGGCGGTGTCCTTCAGCCAGATATGGGCAATCGGATCGGAGGCGAGGAACGCCTGAACTTCGCCCTTCTCGACGGCGAGCTGCAGCAGATTGCCGGGATAGGCGCGCCAGTCGACATCCTTGTTGGGATCGATGCCCTGTTTGGCAAGCTGGATCGAAAAGAAATTCTTGTCCGGCCCGCCGAGATCGCCGACCGCAACGATCTTGCCCTTGAGGTCGGTCAGCTTGTCGACGCCCGAATTGACGCGCGACAGCACCCGCATGCAGCCGCCATGGGTGCCAGCCGCGATCTTGACGTCAAACCCCTGCTCCAGCGGCTTCAGCCACCGCAACGCCATGCCGAGCCCCGCGTCGCTCTTGCCGGTCGCGATCGCTTCCAGCAGTTGATCGGTCGAGCCACTGTAATTGATCAGTTCGACGTCGAGATTGTGCTTCTTGAAGATGCCCTGGTCGATCGCCACTGGAACCGGCACGAGGCAGACCGCACCGGCGTTCCATGACAATTTCAGCTTTCGCGGCGCTCCTGATAGCGCCGGCGCGTTCGAGGCGGTCCTACAGATCGGAAACTCCGAGAAGTCGATGCCGGGCGTGGCCGCACGGAACGGAAAGGCCTGCGCGCCGAACACGCCGAGCGGCGCGGCGAGCGCCGCGGCGGCCCCGCCGCGCAGCAACGTTCGGCGATCCAGCCGCGTTGCGCTATTGTTTTCATCTCGTGACATCCTGCACTCCTGCTCTCAAAACGGCATGGCGCCGCCGTCGGCGCAGCACGTCGGTGCTGCGGCCCGTTATGTTCCACACTGGCGATCGGTTTTTCGGTTCAATCCCCGCGAGACTCCGATCTCGCGCCGTTGATCTGACGTTCAAATGATGCGCGGCAGCAACGCCGTCGTCAATGAAATGGAATTTTGAATGTGAAAGCGAACGGAGAGATAATCTCCACACCGATATCGTCGCGCGATGAAACGGTTTTTGCACGCTCGCAAAATATGCAGCGACCTCGCATCGATTCAATTCTGCTGATCGTGAACAAATTCAAGCCGCGCAGCAGACACCTTTCATTCGCGGGTGAGTAACGAGACGATCATTACCGGTGCATCAAAATATTCAGTCAGCCATTTCATTGACTGCGCGCCTTTCGCTCGTACGCTTGGTGCATCGCTGATTGCGTCATGCAATGCGGCGGATCACACCGGAAAGAACAAAGGCATGAACAAACTCGAATCAACATCGCGCACACGCATCCGCAGACTTGGCGCCACGCTGTTCAGCGTCGCGTTGGGGCTGGCGATGACGGCTTCAGCAATGGCAGCGGACACCGTTACGCTGCGCGTCGGCGACCAGAAGGGCGGCAACCGTTCGCTGCTCGAAATCGCGGGATTGGCGAAGGATCTTCCCTACAAGATCGAATGGTCGGAATTTCCTGCCGCGGCGCCGATACTCGAAGCCTTGAATGCCGGCGCGCTCGACGTCGGCTACACCGGCGACCTGTCCTTCCTCACCGTCTATGCCACCGGTGCGCCGATCAAGGCGATCGGCGGCACGCGCTCGGATGCTCGCACGCAGGCAATTCTGGTTCGGCAGGATTCGCCGATCAAGACGGCCGCGGATTTGAAAGGCAAGCGGCTGGCGGGAACGCGCGGCGGCTGGGGCCAGTTCCTGATCGACGCGACGCTGGAGAAAGCCGGATACAAGGTCGACGACGCGACCTTTGCGCCGCTCGGACCGGTCGATGCCAAGATCGCGCTCGTCGCCGGCTCGATCGACGGCTGGGCGGTGTGGGAGCCCTACGTGTCCTACGCGACACTGAAGGATAAGGCCCGAATCGTCGCCAACGGCGAAGGCCTGACGCCGACCATCACCTTCATCGTGGCATCCGATTCCGCGATCGCCACCAAACGGGCGGCGGTGCAGGATCTCGTGCAGCGGCTCAACAAGGCGCGGCTGTGGTCGCTGGATCATCTGCCCGAATATGCCAAAAACACGTCCGAGCTGACCAGGCTGCCAGAAGACGTGCTGCTCAGCGCCTACACCGCGCAGAAAACCAGCCCGATCGTGATCGATGCCGGCATCGTCAAGGAAGTGCAGGAAGCCTCCGACCGCGCCACCCGCTACGGCATCCTTTCCAGGACGCTCGATGTCGGCAAGGCCGTCGATCGCAGCTTTACGGCGGCGGCCGCCGGATCGAACTGAGACGAGCGTTTCGACACGAACGAACGGGCCGGCATCGAATGCCGGCCCGTTGCACTTCGCCCGCCGAACCCGCTATCCCGCCGCGGCAACTTTCTGCGGCGCAACGCTGACCGCCAGTTTGCCGTAGCGGTCCTTGAAGGCCTCGGTATCGATCTCCTCGAGCTGGATCGCGCCGCTCATCACGCCGGCCTTCCAGGCCTCGTGCTCGGGATCGCGCTGGAATTCCGGCATCACTTCCCTGGCGAACAGCTCAAGCGAATCACAGATGTGCTCGTGGCTGTTCTTGCCGGCCTGGTTGAGCAAGATCACCTGGTCGATGTGCGAGGAACGAAACCGCCGCAACTTCTTGCGGATGGTTTCCGGCGAGCCGATCAGGCCGCCACGAAGCGCCGCCTCCTGCGCCTCCGGATTTTCGCGCTTCCACTTGTTGTATTCGTCCCACATGTTGACGGTGCCGGGGTCGGGGCGCTGCCGGTTCTGCGACGCGCCGTAATAGCGCAGCGCGAACTGGAAGAAGGTGGCGCCATCGGCACGCGCCCGCGCCTCCTCGTCGGTCTTGGCGCACATGAAGAACGACACCAGCGCCATGTTCGGGTTGATCTCGTAATCGGCGAGTTTCTTCAGCCGCTTGGTGATCGCGTTGTAATAGGCGTGCACCCAGGCGTGGGCCGCTTCCGCGCTGACGAACTGAAAGCCCAGCGCGCCAAAGCCGTTCTCGCCGGCGCGTTCGATGGTCTGCAATTGCGAGCACGCCATCCACAGCGGCGGATGCGGCTTCTGCACCGGCTTCGGCACCACGTTGCGCAGGGGGATGTCGAAATATTTGCCGTGATGCTCGGTGCCGACCTTGGTGAACATCGGAAAGATCGCCGCGACAGCCTCCTCGAACACCTCGCGCTTGGTTTCCATGTCGCGGCCGAATGGCGTCAGCTCGGTGATCGAGGCGCTCTCGCCCATGCCGAATTCGCAGCGCCCGTTGCTGAGCAGATCGAGCACCGCGACACGTTCGGCGACACGGGCAGGATGGTTGGTGGTGAGCTGGAAAATGCCGTGGCCGAGCCGGATTTTCTTGGTGCGCTGGGAGGCGGCGGCCAGAAACGATTCCGGCGACGGCGAATGCGAATATTCTTCCAGGAAGTGATGCTCCACCACCCAGGCGTGGTCATAGCCGAGCCGGTCGGCGGTTTCGAGCTGCGTCAGGGCATTCTGATAGAGCCGGAGCTCATCGCCCTCTTCCCACGGGCGCGGCAGTTGCAGCTCATAAAAGATGCCGAACTTCATGACGTCGCTCCCGATTGTTGTTTTGCGGCAGTGTATTCGCGGCGGGGACCAAGTCCAGCCTCGGGCATGAAACTCCAATTCCGCGCCGCGGAAGCCGGCTTGCATGGAACGCGCAAATGATTAGCTTGAGTTTCCGTTGAGTCGTGGCCGATCACGGCCCGCTCGCCCCTCCGCCGAGACCACATGACCACGTTTACGCCGCATCAGGATTCCGCGCTGAAGGCCGTTGCCGACTGGATGAAGGCAAAGCCCGGCAAGAACGGCACGCCACCGGTATTCCGGCTGTTCGGCTATGCCGGAACCGGCAAGACTACGCTGGCGCGGCACATCGCCGACGGCGTCGACGGCGAGGTGAAATTCGCGGCCTTCACCGGCAAGGCCGCGCTTGTCATGCGCAACAAGGGCTGCGACAACGCCTCCACCATTCACTCGCTGATCTACCGCGCCCGGGAATCCGGCGTCGAGCAGCCGAGCTTTGAACTGTGGGATGACGCGCCGGCCTCGAAGGCGAAACTGATCGTGATCGACGAATGCTCGATGGTCGATGCCGAACTCGGCCGCGACCTGATGTCGTTCGACTGTCCGCTGCTGGTGCTCGGCGATCCCGCGCAGCTACCGCCGATCCAGGGCGGCGGGTTCTTTACCGATTGCGAGCCCGACGCGATGCTGACCGAGGTGCATCGCCAGGCCCAGGACGATCCGATCGTGCGGATGTCGATGGATATCCGCGAGGGCCGCGAGCTCGAAATCGGCCGCCATGGCGAGAGCGAGGTGGTGTCGCGGAGCGAACTCGACCCGGACCGGGTGATGAAGGCCGATCAGGTGCTGGTCGGACGCAACAATACCCGCCGCGCCTACAACATGCGGGTGCGGCAGAAGCAGAACATCGAGGATCCGTTGCCGGTTGCCGGCGACAAGCTGGTCTGCCTGCGCAACAACCGCAAGAAGGGCCTGTTCAACGGCGGCCTGTGGCGGGTCAAGTCGCGCGCGCAGTCGAAATCGAAAATCATCACGATGCGGTTGTCGCCCGATGAGGACTTCGGCCACAAGGTGACCAAGGTCTCCGTGCGCGGCGACTGCTTTGGCGGCGCCATCGAGACCATCCCGTGGGAGCAGCGCAAGCCCTATGACGAGTTCGACTATGGCTATGTGCTGACCGTGCACAAGTCTCAGGGTTCGCAATGGGACGACGTGGTGCTGTTCGACGAAAGCTTTGCGTTCCAGGACAGCCGCGCGCGCTGGCTCTACACCGGCATCACGCGCGCGGCGAAGCGGCTGAGCGTGGTGGTGTAGGCTACTAGATGCTGGCGTTCCCCGGACGCTGCGCAGCGCGAAGCGGTGCGCTGCAGAGCCGGGGTCCATGCCGCACCGTCATTGGGTCCCGGCTCTGCGGAGCAGCGCGAAGAGCGCTGCACCGCGTCCGGGACACGAGACCTACTTCTCCGCCACGAAATAAAAATCTTCCCTGCCCGGCGGCGAGCCGTAGGTGAAGGGCTGTTGCGCGCGCTTGGTCATCGTCCAGACGTCGTCGCGGACGATATCGAACAGTTTCCGCACCTCGACCTTGGGCGTCTTGAGTTCACGCGCCAGCACGGTCGCGAACGGGCTGTTGACGGAATCGCCGTCGAGCGCGGTCTCGCCGTGCTTGGCGGCGTAGACCACCATGAAGCCGGCCTCCGGCTCGATGTTGGAAAAGCCCTTGTTGACTAGCTTCAGCGCAATGGTCCGCTGCATATTCTTTTCGAACGGATTGTCGCGGCAGGCATCGAGTATCACCAGCCGCAGCTTGCGCGCGCCGGAGACCGCAGCGATCAATTGCTCCAGCGCGACGGCTTGCGTCTCCGCATCGCGGTCGGCGGCGAGCTTGGCGTCGGTCGGGATCAGGTAGTTGACGCCACCGATCTCCATGCCGTGACCGGCATAATAGACCACCGCCCAATCGGCTTTTTCGGCTTGCGTCCCGAACTCATGCAGGGCCGCGAAAAATCTGTCGCGGGTGAGGTCCGGCGCCAACGTCACGGTCGCAAAGCCGAGGTCGCGAAGCGTGGACGCGATCAATTTGGCGTCGCGCGCCGGATTGGCGAGCGGCTGCACGTTCTTGTAGGCGCTGTTGCCGACGATCAAGGCGACCTTGCGCGGACCTGATGATGCAGGGGCTGCGGCCGTCAGCGCCGCCAGCCGCTCCTTGGCGAAGCGGCGGGCAATGGCGGCGTCGATATCATCGAACTTGGTCAGGGCCGCGCTCGCCGAGCGATATTCGCTGCGCGCGCCCACGAGGTCGCCGCGCTTTTCGAACACCTTGCCGCGGTTGGCACGGGCGCGGATATTGTTCGGGTTGATCTTGAGCGCCTCGTTGTAATCCTTCAGCGCCGCGTCGAGGTCACCCTTTGCCAGATAGACATTGCCGCGGCTGGTCATCGCATAGACCGAATTCGGCGTGTGACCCAACGCCACGTTGCAATCCGCGATCGCTTCGTCGAACTTCCTGATCTCGGTGTAGGTGATGCAACGGTAGGCCGCGACCTGCGGGGCATCGGGATTGATCTTTTTCGCCTCGGCGAAATCGGCGAGCGCCGCATCATATTGCTTGCGGTACGTCTGCACGCGCCCCCGGTTGAAGCGGTGATTGTAACGGCTGGCGTCGTTGTTCGCGAGCCTGACGGCGGAATCGAGTTCGGTGAGGGCGCGCTGCAGGTCGCCCTGACGCATGAAAATAAGCGCGCGGTTGTTGTAGGGGCTCGAGAAATTCGGCTGCAGCTTCGAGCTCTGCGCGTAGTCGGCCAGGGCCCGTTCGTCCTCGCCCTTGCTGCTATAGGCGAGGCCGCGCATGTTGATGTATCCGGCGTTATCGGGAACCAGATCGATCGCCGCGGTATAGGCAGCGATCCCGCCGTCATAGTCGCGCTTCTTGATCAGCGCCTCGCCGCGAACGGCGAGAGCGCCCGCCCTGGCTTTGGCGGGCATTTTGTTGTCGGCAATGACGGTCTCGCAGGCGGCCAATCTTGCGACCGGTTCCGCATCCTTATTCCGGCAGGTGTCGATATCGCCCGCCGCCTGCGCGGAGCCGGCGGCGACAAGGGTGACGATGACCAGGAAAAAGGCGCGCAACATCAGTGAAACGCTCCGGCGCATGAATTTTGGTCGCCGGAGGCTGCCGGCGGTTCATTGTGGGAAGTTGCGCCGGATTCGGTCAAGCGTGGCCAAACATCGCGCCTAACGTGTTGCGCCGGCGCGGTTTTATTCACGAACTCGTGTGCCGCCGGCCGTAACAAAATGAGCCCTTGCCCGTATCTCGGCGTATCGGAGGGAGCTGCGCCGATTGCGAAACGCGGCTCCCGCTCTAAACTGCCTTCCAACAGCACCAAGAGGAAACCATGTCCCCTCGCCGATTCAGCCGCCTTTCGCTGTGCGCCGCCGCCATCGGCGCGCTCGCCATTGCCGCGTTCGCCGTCACCCCCTCGCGCGCCGCGGAAGAAGCCGTGATCATCCCCCCGCCCGCCGCCGACGTGCAGCCGGCCGGCGGCCTCCAGACCGCGGTCCTTGCCGGCGGTTGCTTCTGGGGCGTCCAGGGCGTGTTCCAGCACACCGCGGGCGTGGTCAACGCCGTATCCGGTTACGCCGGCGGCACCAAGGCGACCGCCGACTACAATCTGGTCTCGATGGGGACCACGGCGCATGCGGAAGTGGTCGAGGTCAAATACGACCCGAAGAAGATAAGCTACGGCAAGATCCTGCAGATCTTCTTCTCGGTCGTGCACGATCCGACCCAGCTGAACCGCCAGGGCCCGGACACCGGCACGCAATATCGCTCGGCGATCTTCACCACCAGCGACGAACAGAAAAAGGTCGCGGAGGCTTATATCGCCCAGCTCAACGCCGCCAAGGTCTACAAGAAGCCGATCGTGACCAAGGTCGGCCCGCTGGAGGCGTTTTATGCGGCTGAGGCCTATCACCAGGACTACATGACGCGGCACCCGAACCAGCCCTATATAGCCTTCAACGACATCCCGAAGGTCCATAACCTCAAGAAGATCTTTGCAAGCGACTATCTCGACAAGCCGACGCTGGTCAGCAGTGCGAAGGCCAGCAACTGAGGGACCAAATTCAAAGGAGACTCCATGTCCGACACCAAGACCAAGGTCGAGAAGAGCGAGGCCGAGTGGCGCCGCGAGCTGACGCCGATGCAGTATGCGGTGCTGCGCGAAAAGGCGACCGAGCGGCCGTTCTCCGGCGAATACGAGCATGAGCACCGCAAGGGCACCTATACCTGCGCCGGCTGCGGGCAGACGCTGTTCGAATCCGATGCCAAGTTCGATTCCGGCTGCGGCTGGCCGAGCTTTACCGCACCCGCTGTCGACAGCCATGTCGACGAGGAACGCGACATCAGCCACGGCATGATCCGCACCGAGGTTTTGTGCTCGAAATGCAATGGCCATCTCGGCCACGTCTTCGAGGACGGCCCCGGCCCGACCGGCCTGCGCTACTGCATCAATTCGGCCGCACTGAAGCTGCAGCCGAAGTAGCTTCAGTCGCCGTCGTGCCCTTCTCGTCATGCCCGGGCTTGACCCGGGCATCCATCGAGAAGAAGCATTCCTTAAGGTGATGGATTGCCGGGTCAAGCCCGGCAATGACAGTGGTCGGTCTAAAGGCCTCTTTATCTTCAATTCCATTCGAACTCATTTCCCACCCCGTGCGACCAAGAGCTGGTCGCGCGGGGTTTTTCATTTTTCAGGGGTGCTTCTCCGGTTTGCCCGGCGCGCAAACAAGGAAAGTTCAGATGCAATTATCGAAACGTCTGCTGCTCGGTCTCGGCGCAGCCACCCTCATCATGGAGAGCGTTGTGATCCAGCCCGCTTTTGCCGCCGACAAGGTCTCCCTGTTCAAGGTCATTACCGCGAAAGATGAAATCGTCATCGGCATCGCCGAGGACGATCTGGCGCAGATGGACGGCAAGAACGCCGGCGGCATCGCCAAGATGCTGGTGGCCAAGGGCTCGATGAGCGTCTGGCGCTACGCCGTGCACAAATCGGCCTCGGGCAACCTCGAACAGGCGCCGCTGCACAAGATCGGCCTGCTCGCGTCGGACTCGCTGCGCGTCGAGCCCTATGCGACACCGCTGAAGGTGCTGCCGATCGACGAGACGAAGAAATGATCTCCTTCCTTCGCCCCCTGTGGGAGAAGGTGGCGCGAAGCGCCGGATGAGGGGTTTGCATCCGCGGAGACAGACCCCTCACCCGTCTCGAATGAGCTGGCGGTCATTCGATCCACCCTCTCCCACAAGGGGAGAGGGGAAGAAGCGCCAGCGGCAATGACACTCTCCCAAGGTTTCGGCGGAGCGAGGACTCGCGGCCTGGAGTATCCTTTGCTCCGGGCCGCGGGGCGTTTTCACCTGACGCCGGCCACGCTTTCAGGAGGTCGCGATGTCGCTGGGCACGATCCTGATCATCATCCTGATTATTTTCCTCTTAGGCGGCTTCTCCGGCCGTTTTCGCGGCTATGGCTATGGTCTTGGCCATTCCGGCATGGGGCTTGTCGGGGTGATCCTGATCGTGCTGATCATCCTGGTGCTGCTCGGCAAACTTTAGGCGCCGTAACCAATTGAAATAACAGGACTTATTTCGGTCCGAAGCGGGCCCAAAGCCAGCCATGCGCAGATTCAGCATCACCCCCGATCTGCGCATCAGGAGTCGCATTTCTGTCAAACAGGCTTATATTGGGGGTCGAAATGACGTGCACGGCGCGCCGCCCGGGATAGCGGCCCACCGTCATCCAATCCCCACTCGCTCGACGAACGAGCCAAAAAGATTGAGGTCACAAACCATGCGTCCATTCAGCTACGATACCGCTGCCGAACTGTTTCCTGCCGCGATCCGCAAGAAGAAGCGGGCTGGCTTTGCATATCGGCGTTTTGGCACCGCGGCCGAAGCGGTTCGCTTCGCGATCGAGGAGCTGCCGGCGGACTCGCTGAACGGCGCCTATCTGCAGGTCGAGGAAGCGCGCTTCGACCAGAGCGGCATCCGCACGCTCTATGAGAGCGAGGCCTTCCCGCTGACGCGCCGTCCCCGTGCGCCCGCCGCGACCGAGACCAACGCCGACGCTGCGTAACAGCAAGCTTTCGAGCTGTCTGCCCTCGGACGATGTCCGGGGGCATTTTTTCGCGCGTGTGAAGTTGATTACTGCGGTTGCTTGTCGAGCCAGCGCTTGAGCATCCGCACGTTGCGAACGTTGGCGCGGAACATGACGTCGAAGGCGTCGCCCGCGACCGGCACCAGGCCGACCACGCCGTCGAGCGCGACATTGGCCAGCATCCGCGTCGTGATGTGCCAGGGCGCGCCGAGCGCGCGCGCCTCGCGCACCAGCCACAGCGAAATCGCGGTCGTGATGATGTCACCGACGACAGGGATCAGCCCGATCAGGCCGTCGATGCCGTAGCGGATATTGGTGCCCGGTACGATGAAGGCGACGTCGAGCAGTTTCGAAATCGCTTCCAGCCGCGCCAGCCGCTGCTCGCGGGTGAGATTGCCGAACGGGTTGGCGCTGGAATTCCCGAAGTCGATCCGGAAACCCTCGAACTGCCCGCGCAGGCTCTCATCGGGGATTTCGCGCCCCTCCTGGTCGATCACAGGCCCACGGCCCTTCGCGCGCCCCTGCGAGGGACGTTCGGTGCGGGCGCTGTTCGGCACAAAAATATCGTCGTTTGACATGGTCATCAAATGGTAACGCAAAAGGCGTGCGCAAGTTGCGTCAAATTATCGCTTTCCCCTTGCGCCCTGTGGCATCTGAGGTCTGGGCCACATACTCCGTCATTGCGAGCCACCGGGTCGCGCGAACGCGCGCCCGATGACAGGCTCCGCGAAGCAATCCCTGTGGCGGCACCGCAAGAATGGATTGCTTCGTCGCTACGCTCCCTTGCGCAAACGCTTCGCGTTTGTCGCAGGCGATGACGGCCGCCGCGAAAGAGCGGCCTCGAAACTGCGTGCCATTGCGCGCAACGTTCCATCTTCGCCGGCGCGTCCGGCAAAACACAGGGCTGACGGCAGTCCGTCCTGGCGCGTCACACCCGGCACTGATACCGCGCAAAGATCGAGTGGATTCACGAAATAGGTGTAAGTGCCCATGATGGTATTGCGTCCCATCGGTTCGGCCAGCATCTCCTCGATGGTGAAGATGGTCGGGATCGTCGGCACGACCAGCGCAGCGAACCCCGCAAGGCTGTTCGACGCCACGCGCTGCAGGCGCTTGACTTCATAGAGCGTCTGGAACGCGTCCTTGGCGCTAAACGCCAATCCGGGCTCTATCGCCGCCCAAACCGCCGGATGAATGGCATCGCGCCGGTTGGCGATGACGTCGCCATAATCACAAAGCCGCTCGGCCACCATCGCCGACTGGAACACCAGCCGCCCCGCTTCCTCAAACGGATCGAAATCGATCTCGGTCAGCGAGAACCCGAGCGCGACGAGCCGGTCGAGATTGGCCTCGAAGGTGTGCGCCGAATCCGCGTCACCAAAGAAACGCAACTGGCTCTTTCTTGGGGTCGCGAGCGCCTTTAGCGAAGGCGCTTTGGCCGTCACGTCGATCCGCCCGGCATCCGGACGGCTGAACGGGTCGCGGCTGTCATGAGCTGCGATCAGCTCCAGAACCTCGTAAGCGTCCGCAATGCTTCTCGCGAAGATCGGAACGCAATCGAGGAAGCGGTTGTTGTAGAGCAGTCCACGCGAACTCACGAGACCGATCGTGGGCTTCAGACCGACGATCCCGTTACAAGCTGCCGGCACGCGCCCCGATCCACCGGTGTCGCTCCCGAGCGAGAATGCGACGATATCGCGCGCCACCGCGACCGCAGATCCCGAGCTGGATCCGCCCGGGATGTAGTTCGGATGTATCGCGTTACGGCAGAGCGGCTCCGGACTGCGTGTGCCATTCAGTCCCGTTGCAAACTGATCCATCGTGTTCTTGCCGATGAGAACAGCTCCCGCCTGCTCGAGGAGTTGGACCGCGTGAGCCGTTTCCTCCGGCATGATGGAGAGGCCCGGGCAATTGCTCGTTGTGACCATGCCCGCGGCGTGAATGTTGTCCTTGACCGCAAAGGGCACGCCGAGCAGCGGGAGACTCTCGCCGCCGTCGGCGCGCCGTTGCAGCGCATGAGCGCGCGCAACGGCATCTTCGGGCGGCACAAGCGCGGTGAAAATACCGTCCCCAACCACGGCCTGCGCGCGCCGGCAGGCTTCAGCGACCAGATCATCCGCACGCGCGCCCGCCCGGCGGGCCTCGCGAACAGATTTCAGGTTCAACGGAATTGCCGAAAGGTCCGACATGGTCGGCGCGGAACATGCCACGGTGGGTTTCCTCTAAAAAAGCAGGCGAGTTCGTTGGAAGGCCGGCGAAATCAACTCTTGCCTTCCCAGTGCACGATGCGCCGCGCGAGATAGGCAATGCCCCGGTCACTGATCAGACCGATGAGGCCGATCAGAATGATGCCCGCAAAAACATAGGTGGTACGGAAGAAGCTGCTCGCATCGAGGATCACAAAACCAAGCCCGCGATCGCCGCCGAGAAGTTCGGAGGCGACCAGGATCGTCAGCGCCGTGCCCATGGAGATGCGCAGGCCAGTCATGATCTGCGGGAAAGCGGAAGGCAGCACGACAAAGCGAAATGTCTGCCAGCGGCTGGCGCCCATCGATTGCGCCGCCCGGAGCGCGTCGAGGGCGCAGGAGCGCGAGCCGGCTTGTGCGTTCACCATCATGATCAGAAAGACCGAAAGGAAGATCAACAATATCTTGGATAGTTCCCCGATGCCGAACCACAGGATGAACAGCGGAATGAGGCCGAGCGGCGGAATCGGCCGAACGAGTTCGGACGGCACGATGAAAAGCGCATCGATGGCCGGAACACGTCCGCGCAGCAGCCCCAGCGTAATACCGAGCACCGAGCCGGCCACAAACGCGATACCAACCCGCCAAAGGCTGGCGCCGATATGCGTCCAGATTCCGACGCCGGAATAACCGCGCTGAATCATGTCGAGGAAGCTTGTCGCGACCGCTGCCGGCGACGGCAGGATGGTCGGCGGCACGGCGCCCTGCATCGTAACAAAGGTCCAGAGCAAGAAAATGGCGAGCGGCGAGAGGATCGCGAGCGCCACATACTGGCGCCGTGCCTTGAGCGCGGTGGAATTCATGCAAAACCCTCACGGCGAATGAAAACGGTCAATGGCGCATCTTCCGGTAGATCATCTCGCGCAGCCGAATGAACGACGGATGCAAACGGTTCTCGCCGGTATCACGCGGCGACGGCAGATCGACTGCGAACTCGTCGAATGAGCCGTCCTTCAGATCGGTGAGCAGAAAAATCCGGTCGCCGAGGAATACCGCCTCGTCGATGCTGTGGGTGACGAAGAGAATCGTGCAACCGGTGCGCTCGCGAATGCGCAGCACCTCCTCCTGCAACACTTCCCGTGTCTGCACGTCGAGGGCGGAGAACGGCTCGTCCATCAGCATGACTTTTGGCTTCGCGGCGAGCACGCGGGCAAGCCCGACCCGCTGCCGCATGCCACCTGAGAGCTGGTAGGGATAGGAATTCTCGAAGCCGGAGAGGCCGACCAGCGCCGCCATTTCTTCCGCGACCTGCTGGCGCTCCGCCTTCGGGCGGCCGGCGCAGCGCAGGCTGAAGGAAATATTGTCCGCAACTGTCATCCAGTTGAACAGTGCGGCAGCCTGAAATACCACGCCGCGATCCGGACCCGGCCCGGCGATCTCGCGGTTGTCGATGAACGCGACACCTTCGGTCGGCTGGAGGAAACCCGCCACCAGGTTGAGTATCGTCGTCTTGCCGCAACCGGATGGCCCGAGCAACGCGACGAGTTCACCGGGGCGGATAGCGAAGGAGACGTTGCTCATGATCGAGCGGCGGTCATACTCGAAACCGACGCGCTCGAATTTGAGCATCGGCTTGACCGCAGCGGACGCGCCGGTTTCGTCCGCCGCCAATCCCACGGTCTTGTCAGGTACGATGCTCAAGACGCGGGCGCCCGTGTTCATTTGAGGCTCGCACGATAGGCCTGAACCGGCTTGGTATAAAGCAATCCCGACCAGTCGGTGGGGGCGGCCTGGATGCGTTTCTCCTCGACAAGAAAGGCCGCAATGCCCTGCAGATGCTTGCCGAGCCGCGAGTTCGCTTCCTGGCCCGGAGGTCCCATGAAATCGGCCGTCAGAATTTGCTCGAAGGTTGGATGGGCTGCACCCTGCCCCTCGATGAGCTTGTCGAACTGTTCCGGAGCCATGTCGACCCGCTTGGCCTCATACTGACGCACCTCGGCCGGCTTGGCCTTGTAGTCCTTCTGGGCCTGGTCCCAGATCTTCAGGAAAAGCTGCACGGTTTCCGGGCTGCCGTCGGTGAACGCTTTCCGCGCGGCCCAAACACCGCCGGTAATCATGCCGAGACTTTTTGTCGTCGCGATCGGCTTTGCGCCGGCACGCTCGATGGCACTGACATTCGGCTCCCACACGAAGGCGGCATCGATCTGCCCGGCCACATAGGCCGGCGGCATGTTCGCCGGCGTGAGGTTGATGAGGGTGACGTCGGTTGCTTTCAGGCCGGCTTTCTCGAGCGCCCGCAGCAAATGGTAGTGGCTCGTCGATCCCGTGGCGACGCCAATGCGCTTGCCCTTGAGGTCGGTCAGTTCCTTGATGCCCGAAGCGGGATTGGCCGCAAGGCGCACGTTGGTGGCGTCGATCCGCTCCATGAACAGGATCTGGATCGCAAGACCGTTGGAGTAGCCGGTGACCGCGGGGAATTCCCCCATCCATGCCAGATCGACCTCGCCTGCCGCAATGGCTGGAAGCATTGCCGGGCCGGCCGGGAACTGCGCGGTCTTCACGTCGAGGCCGCCAGCCTTGAACAGTCCGGAGCCCAACGCGTAGGAAAGGATGACGTTGATCTCACCGGTCTGGAATCCGATTCTGATCGGCTTCAGATCCTGGGCTGATGCCGCGCCAAGCGGGGCGAAGGCGATACTGGCGAAAAGCGCCAACCACCGGGTCAGGCGGGTCATGGGTCGTCTCCTTTGCTGAGCGGAATGCGTGAGCGGGCGGGCAGTCATGCGACGGCGCCGACGAGGTCGAGAACCGTGAGCGCGAGGATTTTCGTCGCCGCGACCGACTTGCCGATGTGGATGTATTCGTTGATCGGCGGCCAACCGTCCTCACCAGGACCGAAGGTGATGGCGGCACGTCCCCGCTCCGCGAACCGGATGGTGTCGTTGAAGGCGTTCTTGCGATAGATCGCCGGCGCTTCGCCGTAAATCCGCTTGTAAGCGCGCCCGAGCGAGGCAGTGGGATTCATATTCTCGTCCTGCTCCAGCGTGCCGTCGACGAACAGCGCACCGGGATAAGGCCGCGCCGTCGCTTTCAAGTCCGGATCCCTGGCGGTCTCGGCAGCGATCACGGCCTGCACGTCCGCCATCACGCTGTCGGGCGTCATGCCGGGCAGGATGCCGACGACTGCGATCACCGCACGGGCGATGTCGGGCGTGAACTGCATCTCCCGCTTCACGCCGCCCTGCACCCGGACCAGCGCCGTCATCGGCCGCGTGCCTCCCGCAATTCTCGCGGGCGTATGGGTGAACGTCATGGTCTCCAGCGCCGTGAGCAGCCGCACCATCTTGGCGACGGCGTTGACCCCGGTGTCAGGCCTCCAGATGTGAGTCTTGACGCCGTGGGTTTCGATCTCGACCAGGAAATTTCCGCCGTTGGCGACCGCAATGCCCATGCCCGATCGGCCGTCAGGTTTGGTCCAGCCGGTCGGCTCGCAGACGATGGTGTAATCGGCATCGAGCCCGCATTCGTCCAGCAGAAAGATCGAACCGTCGGGGCCGTTCTTTTCTTCATCCGCGGTGTAGACGCATTTGAGCGTACCGCGCAGCTTCACGCCGGCTTCGCGGATGGCGCGCGCGGCCAGCAACGTGCATGCAAGGTTGCCTCGCGTGTCCGATGTGCCCCGTGCGTAAAGCCTGTCGCCATGGCGGGTCGGACGAAACGGATGGCCACCGGTCATCGTCCAGGCATTCCAGTCGCCTGCCGGGTAGGTGTCGAGATGATCGTTGAGAATCAGGGACGGGCCGCCGCCGGTGCCTTCAAGGATTCCAACAACGTTCGGCCGGCCCTCGCGCTTGGTCGGGAACGTGACCGCAAATCCCATCTCCCGCAGCTTGCCGGCGATGAAGAGGGCCGCGCCCTCTTCCCGCGCCGGCGCCTCGTCCGGATCCAGCGGGTTCTCGGCTTCCGGCTGGCCGGCGGGAACGAGTTCGCAGGTCAGATCGAGCCAGGCTTTTTCGGTGATGCGATCGAGCACAAGCCGCTCAATCTCGGTAAGGCCGTCCTGCTCAATCACATCCACCGTCGTCTGCATGGCTGTCCCCTGGCTTCTTCACCAGGTGCAATAGCAAGGCATGTGCCAGCGGCTCTGTCGCTGCGTGCGAAGCGGTGGGCGAGCGGTAGCCCCCTATGATTCCAGCATAAAATGTCTTTGGGGCATGGCCTCTTTGCTCTGTCAGAAAATTTCCTACGGTGTTCCGATGCGGGGTCGCTGGGCAGCGGACCCGTCCAGATGACGTAGGACGCGCCGTCGCTGAAGAGCGCTAGTCGTCGTCGGCGGATGCTGCTGCTGTAAGCAGATCAAGACGCTGGATCACGAGCATGCCCCGCTTCTGCCGAAGCACGCCCTCTTTCTGCATCCGGTTGAGGCTGATGGTGACCCATTGCCGCGTCGCACCAATGAGATTCGCGATTTCGGCATGGGTAAAGGCGGCTGCGATCACGATGCCGCCGTCACTGGATTCTTCGTCAAAGCCATAGGTTTTGGCGAGATGCAGCAGGACCTGCGCCAGGCGTTGCGACAGCGAGCGCGTGCCGAGCATCTGCGCCAGCGAGGAATAGCAGCGCGCCTTGAAGCTGAGCGCCTCGATGATTTCGATCGCCAGATCCGGCACGTCGCGGGCCAGATCGCGCAAGCCTGCGCCCGGAAGATGCGTGACGGTGCTGTTCTTCGCCGCAACGGCGGACCAGACATGAACGCCGCCGTCAAAGATTTCGGGACCGCCGACGAAGTTGCCAGGCAACCAGTAGGCCAGGGTGATCTCCTTTCCCGAAGGCGCGGTGTAGTAGCTGCGAACAAGGCCGCTTTCGATGATCACGATACCATCGTGCACATCGCCCTGAAGGAACAATGTCTCGCCGCGCTGGTAGGATTGTTTCCTGCCATGGCGCTCGACGCGCTCTCGCGCCGCCGGCGGAAGGCGGCCGATCAGACTCTGTTGACGGGTGACCGCCTCGTCAGCCTCGGTGAGAAGAATGCCGGCGGTCTTATCGCCAATGTCTGACATTGCATCCCCTGGACCGAGGCCTTCGCTGGACCCGGAAACGGACGGCGACCGGTGTCCACGCCGACACGGTCCTGCCCTGGATTACGTCGAATGCACCGGCGCCTGTTCGTCGGCATATCTGTGCGCCAGCCACGACGACAGCACCGCGGGCACGCCGCCGACCAGTCCGTAAAGGATGAACTGCATCACGCCGGTATCCGGGCCGCGCGAGCCGTAGAGCAGTTCCGTGACCGTGAACCCGATCACGCCCACGATGCATAGGCGCACCCACCAGGGAATCCGCCGCACGTGGTACAGGATGTCGTCGATGGCGCCGATCATCAGCGCCGGCACGACGCCGAACAGATAGCTGTATTGCAGCGTCTTGGCGAAAGTGCCGAAGAATTTCCCGACCTCCTTCCAATCGGTCTGGGCCCAGTAGCCGGAAGCCATCGTGATCGCGAACAGCATCAAGAGCCCGCCGACGAACGGGCCGATGGCTCCGAAGATCAGATAGCGTTTCATGGACCGTCCTCTTCCAATCGCGGGATCAGATGCGGTCTCAGTCTTACGATGATCTTGCGAAAAATTCGACAGGCTTGACGGAAGCGTTGTGAAACAATCCGCCGCCGCCCCCTACTCGCCCCAGGCCGCGAACGCCTCGTTGAACGCCCGCTCGCCCGGCGCGCCCTTTTCGATCGCGATGATGGCGCGGCGCTGGTTGACGTAGACCAGCGGCACGTCGAACCAGGAACGCTCCTTCAGGAGCTGCAGATTGCGGGCGCGGTCGGCGTCGACGTTGGAGAGGCCGACCAGGAAGAAGCCGTCGGTGACCTTCACGGCGAGGCCCGCCAGCGGCGTGCCGCGCGCCTGCTCGTTGGATTTCATCAAAATGCCCGGCACGTTGCCGACGCCGCCGCCGGAGAAATCCTGCGGCAGGATGAAGGTGAGCTCCGCGGTGTGGCTTGCGGGGAGCGAGGTGTCGGTATTGCGGCGGAACGACATCGTCATCTTGAACTTGCGGTCGGGAATTTCGATGTCGGCGCGCACGCTGATATCAGGCTTCTGGTTGCCGCTCGCCTTGATCGGTTCGGTACGCCAGATCACCGAGCCGACATATTGCTTGCCCTTGGGATCGGACGGGTCCTCGTCATACAGCACCACGCGCTGCGCCACCGGCGCCACCTGCTCCGACGACGGCTGGCCGACGCGATCGGGGATCTTCGGCTTCGACTGCGGCGCCGACGGATCCTTCGGCGCTTCGACGACCGGCGACGACTTGAACAGGCCAGAGACGATGGTCAGCGCCTGCTTGCCCCAGACGATACCGGCGCCCACCAAAATCAGCACGATGCCGACCGCGATCGCGCTCTTGAACGGGAAAGCCGCGCCGACCCGGCGTGGCTTTTTCGGCTCGCGGTCGCCGTTTTGGCCGATCCGCGAACGCTGCGGCGGCGGCTGCATCGGGGCAGCCTGCGGCGAATAGCGGTCGGCCTCCTCGAGCGACTCTTCATAGGAATACGGCGCTTCCGGATCGGCGCCGCGGTTCTCCATGCTCGGCTCGAGCCGGTCGAACTCCGGCGAGGGCGAGGGCACGTTGGCGTAGGTCTTGCGCGCCGAGCGGTTGGCCTGGGCCGCGGCGCGGCCGAGATCGTCGGCGTCGGCGGCGATGTCGCGGAAGCCGCGCATGCCAGGGGGCTGCGGCATCTGCGGCGCTGAATTGTCGGGGCCGCGGCGCGCCGCGCCTGACCGTTCACGGGTCGGCGGCAGCGGCGGTTCCTGCCCGGGCGGCAGCTGCGGCGGGCGTGGTGGCGGCGGGGGTGGCGCATCGGGCCGCAGGTTGCGCGGCGGGCGCTGCTGGTCGCCGTCACCAGACGGCGGACGGGGTTCGCGCGCGGGCGGCGGCGAAGCCGGGCGCGGACGGGGTGGGTTAGCAGCTGGCGCGCCGGATTCCGGCGGGCGCGCATTGGCGCGGCGGAAGGCGTCGCCGCCACGCGCAGCCCCGGCGCCGCCGGGCCGCGAGGCGTCGCGGGCGCGCTGGGCGGCCTCGGACTCGACCTTGCGGACGGCCTCTTCCAGCGACAGCCGCTCCCGAGTGATTTCCGATTCGCTCAAAGGCGGCTGCACGCTGCGCAGCTGCGCGATCAGCGCCGAGCGGGCCCGCTCATAGAGCGCACGGCGGCTCTCGCCGGGAGCACTGGGGTCCAGTCCGGCAATGGCGCGGGCGATCAGCGGGTAGTAGTCAGCCATAACGACTCAACAATGCGGACTTATGGGTAACAACTCGTTAAGCCTCGAACGGGTTTTGAACGAGAATAGTATCCTCGCGTTCCGGGCTGGTGGAAAGCAAGGCGATCGGACAGCCCACCAATTCCTCGACCCGGCGGACATATTTAATGGCCTGGGCCGGCAGATCCGCCCAGGAACGGGCATTGGCGGTCGGCTCCTTCCAGCCCTCGATGGTCTCGTAGATCGGCACCACCCGGGCCTGGGCGCCCTCGCCGGCCGGCAGATGGTCGATTTCCTTGCCGTCCAGCATGTAGCCGGTGCAGACCTCGATCGTGTCGAAGCCGTCGAGAATATCGAGCTTGGTCAAGGCGAGGCCGGTAATGCCGCAGGTTCTTGCGGCCTGCCTTACCAATACGGCGTCGAACCAGCCGCAACGCCGCGGCCGGCCGGTATTGGTGCCGAACTCGCGGCCCCGTTCGCCGATCTTGCGGCCGATCTCGTTGTCCAGTTCGGTCGGGAACGGGCCCTGGCCGACCCGCGTCGTATAGGCCTTGCAGATGCCGAGCACATAGCCGACCGCGCTCGGCCCCAGGCCGCTGCCGGTCGCGGCCTGCGCCGCCACCGTGTTGGACGAGGTGACATAGGGGTAGGTGCCGTGATCGACGTCGAGCAGCGCGCCCTGCGCGCCCTCGAACAGGATGCGCTTGCCCTCACGGCGCTTGAGATCGAGCAGGCGCCACACCGTCTCGGCGTAGGGCAACAAATGCGGCGCCAGCGCGGTGAGGTCCTTCAGGATGACGCCGCCGTCGAACTCCTCCAGCCCGAGGCCGCGGCGCAGCGCGTTGTGGTGCGCCAGCAGGCGGTCGATCTTGTGCGGCAGGGCGTCGAGGTCGGCCAGGTCCATCAGACGGATGGCGCGGCGGCCGACCTTGTCCTCATAGGCCGGGCCGATGCCGCGGCGGGTGGTGCCGATCGCGGTGCCGGCGTTGGATGATTCGCGCAAGGCGTCGAGCTCGCGGTGCAGCGGCAGGATCAGCGTGACGTTCTCCGCGATACGGAGATTTTCCGGGCTGATGGCGACGCCCTGGCCCTTCAGCCGGGTGACCTCATCGAGAAAGGCCTGCGGATCGAACACCACGCCGTTGCCGATGACGCCCAGTTTCGATGGCCGCAGCACGCCCGACGGCAGCAGCGCCAGCTTGTAGGTCTCGCCATTGATGACGAGCGTGTGGCCGGCATTGTGGCCGCCCTGGAAGCGCACGACGATGTCAGCCTGCTCCGACAACCAGTCGACGATCTTGCCCTTCCCCTCGTCACCCCATTGGGCGCCGACGACGACAACATTGGCCATTTCTAAGCGTTTCCCTGCGACTCACGTGGTTTCAGCATGACTTCCCCGGAAAACTACTGCCCACTTTCCGGATCATGCTCTCCGGCATGGTTCAGGTTGAACCACGCCGTCGAATGTTTCTTTAGTTCGGGCATGATCTTCTCGGAAAACCGGTATCCACTTTTCCGGATCATGCCCGTAGCTTGCCCAGCCCAAATCACGGCCTTAAGGCCGTTCGCATGCGAGGCAGCCCAACCGGATAAAGGAAGCAGCCCGTCTAGGCAAGCAAGAAGCAAGCTTTGGGGGGCGTCAAAAAGGAGGACAACCCTTTGATATCCCCCAAAAATTTGTGGCGGCGCGAAGGCGGCCGCATGAACGCGGAGTAATCTGGCAAATGTCTAAAACCACTCCTGCGACAAAGGCGCTGGAAAAGCTCGGCGTGAAGTTTGTGCTGCACAGCTATGTCTATGATTCCAACGCCGACAGCATCGGCCTGCAGGCGGCCGAGGCGCTCGGCGTCGCGCCCTCCCGCATGCTGAAGACGCTGATGGCCGAGGTCGACGGCAAGCCGGTCTGCGTGGTGGTGCCGTCGGACGGCGAAGTCAGCATGAAGAAGCTCGCCAGCGCGTTCGGCGGCAAGGCCGCGAAGATGATGCGCCCGGCGGATGCCGAGCGGCTCACCGGCTATCATGTCGGCGGCATCTCGCCGTTCGGGCAGAAGAAGCGCGTGCCGGTCGCGATCGAGGCCGCCGCGCTCGGCCACGCGACCGTGTTCCTCAATGGCGGGCAGCGCGGATTGCAGGTCGAACTCGATCCTGATGACGCGATGCAGGCGCTCGGCGCGATCGCGCAGGCCCTGACGGTGTGAGGGTTCAAGACGCCGCGCGCAGTTTTGCTTTGGGGCTCGGCTGCGCGAAATCGCAGCGCTTTGCGACGACCAGGAACAACAGGACCAGCGGCACCATCGATGCCAGCAGCGCGGCGCTGGCGACCAGTGCTGCCGCCGGCGATCCCCAGGCGTCCTGCAGGCTTCCGGCGGCGGTGGGTCCGGCCGCCATCAGCACGTAGAAGCAGGTATAGAACAGGCCGAAGCCCATCGACCGGTCGGCCGGCTCCAGCACCCTGGCAGGCATCGACAGGATCGCACCCGACATCGGACCGATCGCGACGCCAAAAATCAGGCATGCGATCGTCGAATGAAAATTCTCCACGAACAGCATCAGCGCACAGGCCGCGATCAGGCTGCAGGCAATGATCGCGGTGATCGGCCGGCCGGCGCGGTGCACGAGATAGCCGCCGGCCGGAATGGCGAGAATGGTGAACCAGATCGACAGGCTCGTCAGCGACGCCGCAACCGTCGGCGAAGATCCCTGCGCCACCATCAACAGCGGTGCGTAGCTGAAGAACAAAACGCAGGCGAGATTCATCGCGCCCCAGATGGCGCCCGATATCACCACCGGCATCAGCGCCGCACGCGGAAGCCGTCCGCGGCCGGCGGCCTCCGCCTGGGCCAGCTGCGCCGCGCGCGGAATCATCGCAAACGCCAGCAGCACTGCCACCGAACAGATCGCGGCCGACAGCATCACCGCCTGCCAGCCGAGCGAATGGGCGATCCAGGTCTGGATCGGCAGCGCGATCATGGCGCCGAACGGCCAACTCATCTGCAGGAACGACATCGCCAGCACCATCTCGCGGGCGTCGAACCAGTCCGCCACCATCTTGGTCGCGACCAGACCCACGACCGTGCCCCCGACCCCGCCAACCGTGCGCGCCGCCAGCGCGAGGGCGAGATCGCCGGAATAACTCAATGCCAGGCCGGAAACCGCCATCAGCACCAGGCCCACGATCCCGAGCGTCTTTTCGCGGCCCCGGCTTCCGAGCAATCCGGCCGGGAACGCGACGAGGACGCCCGGCAGCATATAGGCGCCGAGCAGCATGCCGACTTCCGAATAGCCGATGCCGAGATCGGCCATCAGAAGATTGGCCGCCGACCCGATCGATTGAAACTGGAATCCGATGGCCGCGCGCGTCGCGAACAACACCGCAAGGATGATCCACCTGCGTCCGGGCATACGGATACTCCCGGGGTTCAATCGCTGCGTTCGCCGCTGAGCACGTTGGAGAACTCGGATAATTCGTCCTCGGAGACCTCGTGCAGCGAGAGGCGCAGCTGCATGATCGCAAGATCGACCAGATGGCCGGCAAAGGAGACGCCGCCCGAAACCAGCAAATTGCGCTGCTCTACCAGCACCGGAAGCACATTACGCAAACGACGCGCACTTAACTCATCCATAGCAATGCCCTTTGAGAGGTCGCTGCGACGTCGCGACCAGCCACTGGCCGGTGGTGGCGACGTCGGCGAAAAGTTCGATCGCCCTTGTGGCGAGCACATGCACGGCGGCGGCGTCGGTATTGGGCCGCGACCGGCTCACGGATGCATCGCTCAGGAAGGTGACGCTGTGCTCCCTGCGCGCGGCATCCATCGCCGTCGCAAGGCAGGTTTCCTCGGCGACGAGACCGGCAATGGCGAAGCTCCCGGCCTGCGAGACCACGCTTTCGAACAAATGATTGCTGTAGCAGGACGGTTGCTGGCGCTCGAACACCATGTCCGACCGCCGCGGCTCGAGACCGGAAATCCACGCCGACTGGCTCGAGCGTTCGAGTATGCCCGGGCCATCGCCCCGACCCTCGGCTTGCCGCGTGAACGCGATCGGTATGGCAAACTCGCGCGCATGCCGGATCGCGGCCAAGCAATTGTTCAGCGACCGCTGGATGTCTCGCGCGTTGTCCCTGGCCAATGCGGCGTAGTTTTTCTCCTGCAGGTCGACCATGATCAGCAGGCGGCCACGCGATGCGCCGACATAGGTTCGCAAATCAATGACCGAACTCATTGGACATCCGCCGCTTGGCAAATTCCCCGGCTGGTGGATTTTTCGAGGATGCCCGGTCTATCCCAGCGGCCTTCGGGACGAATCAGCACGTAGGGATCGTCGTTGAGGGTGATGCATTGCGGATGCTTCTCGGTCTCGAGTTTGACCTCGACATAGTCAAAGTCGGAAAACACGAACTTGCGGCCGGGCGAGCGCTTGAAGCCACGTTGCTGCCAGAAGCCGAGCAGCCGGGCCTGCGCATGCGCGTACAGCACGCGGTAGCCCTTCTTCCGGCACAGCTCGATGGCCGTGTCCACGATCTGGCCGGCCAGGCCGGCGTTGCGGCTTTCGTTGCGGACGGCCAGCCGTTCGAGCTTGGCGAAATCCGCAAAATAGCGGATCCGCATGCAGCCGACTGGCTCGCCATCCTTGTGGCAGATCAGATGGGTGGCGGAGAAATCATTGCCGTCGAATTCCTCTTCGAACGGGCAATGCTGTTCGCCCATGTAGACCGCTCCGCGGATCGCAATGACGCGCGCCATCTCGTCCATCGAGCGGACGACCTCGACGGTGACCGGCTCGGGCGGCATTGCCTTGACCCGCGGAAGATCCTTCGAGCGGTCGAACATCTGCAGATGCGGAACGAACAATTCCTCGTAACTTGCGCCCGGTTGGAAGCCGAGCGGCTCCAGCACCCGCAGGCCGCCCTTGGTGATGGGACGCGAATAGAGGTTGACGCCCTGGTAGAGCGGCGAGGAGATTTTCTGCAGCACCAGCGGGATCGCCGCCGCGAGCGTGCCCTTGGCATGGATCGCCCAGACATAGATGCCGGCCGGACGCTCCGATTGCCGCGCGACGTAGCACAGCTCGGGATCCTTGGTGTTGAGCCGGCCGTCGAGCAGCCGGCGCATGCCCTCATGGGTCAGCGGCAACACTGCAAGGAAGCCCTCGCCCTTGGGGTCGCCGATATCGAACCGGTCGCTTCGCGCGATGGCCCAGAAAATATCGGGGTTGTGGCGTGCCGCCGCCTGCAGGATTTCGTTCTTGGTTAATCCCGGTATGTCGGCGCGGGCCCTGTCAACCAGCGAGGCGATGCCGGCGGCCCCGACGGTGAAAATCACCGTGCGTCTGGCCACTTGAAGATTGGTCATTCTCTCGAGAGAATGGGCCGTAGACCGGCTGGCGGGAACCGAGCGGCTGGCGCGAGCGTGCTCCCGGGCGGATTTTCTGATCAGATCGATGTCGAGCGCGTTCATTGATCGTCTCTTGATTGTGTAAGGCTTGGTTTTCTGCCAAGAATAGAAATATCGATCCCTTAAATTAGAAGGCGATAAACGAGGCGATTTGTATGCACTCAGGTGAGCGCAGGGGCGCGCACAACGGCGCGCACATGCCAGGACGAATGGCGAACTGGGATCTGGTGCGGATTTTCCTGGCGGTCGCCCGAACGGGGAGCTTCCGCGCCGCGGCTGCGCAGCTGAACATGTCCGCCAATTTCCTCAGCAAGCGAATTTCAGTCCTGGAGAATGCCTACAAGACGCCCCTGATGACCCGCCACGTCGACGGCATCAGGCTGACGCCGGAAGGCGAGGCGGTTCTGGACGCCGCCAAACGGATGGAAGAGGCGTCCTTCGGGCTCGACCGCGCGCTAAGCCGGGCGACGCCGGCGCTCACCGGAGAGGTCCGGCTTGCCGTGACCGAAGGGCTCGGCACTTTCTGGCTGGCGCCCCGGCTGGTCGAATTCCAGCGGGTCTATTCCGGCCTCTTGGTCGATCTGAAATGCGAGATGCGATCGGCGGACGTGCTCCGGCTCGAAGCCGATGTCGCGGTGCAACTCGAGGAGCCCGCTAATCCCAACCTGAAGCGGGTCAAGATCGGCCGGCTTCACATCATGCCGTTCGTCAGTCCATCCTATGTCGAAATCTACGGCATGCCGACGGACCTGAAGGACCTGCAGCAAAACCATCGCATGGTGATTCAGGACGCAGAGCAGACCAAAGGCAGGGAGATGTACGAACGGCATGCCGCACGCGAACAGCTCGGCTTTGTCGCGATGCGCAACAACGTCTCGAGCGCGCATGTCTGGGCCGTTTCCAAGGGCGCCGGCATCGGCTGGTTGCCGACCTACATACCGGCGATCGCCGGGCCCTTGATTCCGCTCGATCTCGGCGTCCAGTTTCCACTCGATATCTGGCTCACCTACCATCCCGATGCGAAGCGGATTCCACGCGTCAAGCAATTGATCGACTGGACCATCCAGGCGTTCGACGGCCGCAAATATCCGTGGTTTCGCGATGAGTTTGTCCATCCCAATGATTTGCAGAAAACCTACAAGGGTGAGCCGCTGGTGAATCTGTTCGCGGGTTTCATGAAAGAATCACGGTCAAAGATTGGCTGAGCGAGGCACATGAGCAAGTCGACCGACGGGCAAATCGATCAACTGGTGAAGGCGCGATGGCTCGCGCTCGGGCTTTCGCAGAACGATCTTGCGGAAGTACTCGCTGGCCAGCCGACGCCGAAAGCCAACAACGGGTCGGGCCGCGTTAGCGTCGGCCGCCTGATGCAGGTGGCGGACGCGCTCGGCGTCTCCCACGATCTGTTCGAGGGCCTGTCGCCGTCGACCAGGCCGCAAAAGCCGCAATCCGGTAACGCCAGTGCCGATACGATGCAGGCGCTGCTCGAACTGCGCTTGCTGCGCGTGTTCCGCGAGCTGCAGGACAACAATACCAAGCGGATGCTGATCCAGCTCGCCGAACAGATCGTCAAGCGTCAGGCCGCAGGCCCCGACGAAGCGGGTTAACCGGAACGCCGCGCATCTCCCTCCGCGCATGGTCGCGATGCATCTGCCCCATTGATGAACCCGGCAAATCGGTGTCTGTGACACAGGCCGGGCGACCTTCTCCGGCCCGGCTTCCGTCGCCGGGCGGGCCGCGGCGTCATGAACCGGGCCTTGTCTTTGCGAATGTCTGCTTCCGAACCCAACGCGCCCGTGCAGCCCGCGACCTGGATCGCCAACCAGCCATATTTGTTGCTCAGCATCACCGCGCTGTGCTGGGCCGGCAACGCCATCGTCGGCCGCCTCGCCGCGGGGCATATTCCGCCGGTGACGCTGTCGTTCCTGCGCTGGTCGTTCGCGTTCCTCATCATTCTTCCCTTTGCCTGGAAACATCTGGTGCGCGACTGGGCCGCGATCCGCGGCCGCCTCGGCACCATGATCGTGCTCTCGATCACCGGCATCGGCGCCTTCAACACCCTGCAATATTGGGCGCTCGAACACACCCAGGCGCTGAACACGCTGCTGCTGCAGTCGGCGGCGCCGCTGATCGTCGCAGTGTGGTCGCTGGTCCTGTTCGGCGTGCGGCTGACACTGGCCCAGGCCGGCGGGGTTCTGCTGTCGCTGGCCGGCGTGCTGGTGATTCTGCTGCACGGCGATCTCACTACGCTCAAGAACATCGAGTTCAACAAAGGCGACCTCATCTTCACCGTGGCGCTGGCGATCTTCGGGCTTTATTCGGTGCTGTCGCTGAAACGCCCCGCCATCCATGGCCTGTCGTTCGTCGCCTTCACCTTCGGCGCAGGTGCTGCGTGCCTGATCCCGCTGTTCGTCTGGGAACTGTTCGCACGGCCCCTGATGCGGATCGACACCGCCAACCTGTTGACGCTGTTTTATGTGGCGCTGTTTCCCTCGACGCTGGCCTATCTGTGCTTCAATCGCGGGGTGCAGCTGATCGGCGCCAACCGCGCCGCGCCCTTCTTTCATGTGGTGCCGGTGTTCGGAACCGTGATGTCGATCGCCTTCCTCGGCGAGCACCCGCAGCCGTTCCACTTCCTGGGGTTCGCGCTGGTCCTGACCGGGGTGTTTGTGGCGTCGCGAAAGCAGCCCAGCTAGCTTTGGACAGCCCGGTTGCGGTGACTTGCAGCGGCAAATCCGCTATCTACTGGGCCTGCTTCGCAGGATTTCGCTGATGGCGCGCGCCAGCAATCTGATGATCGGGACCTTGACCCTGGCGTTGATCGCCGGGTCGCTCGGCTCGTTCCTTGGCTATCAGAAATTCGCCGGCAATAAGCAGAAGACGCCGTTCCGGGTGATCTTCGAGGGCTCCGCTTCCGGCCTGCGCCAGGGCGGCAGCGTGAATTTCGCCGGCGTGCGGGTCGGCGAAGTGGTGTCGATGAAACTGGATAATCCCCGCCGCGTCGTCGTGCTCACCATGATCGACGGCAACACCCCGGTACGCCGGGACACCCAGGTCGGCCTCGAATTCCAGGGCCTGACCGGCATCGCCGCGATCTCCTTTACCGGCGGCACGGTCGATCCGCCGCCACTCGGCGCCGACGGCATTCCCGAACTGACCGCGGATCCGGAAGGACTGCTGGACATGCAGGCACGAATCCGCGTGGCGCTGCGCAACGTCGACAAGATCATCGCCGACAATGAAGTCGCGGTGAAAGACACGCTGCGCAATTTCGAAACGTTCACGGCCTCGCTGTCCGGCAGTGGCGAGCGGATCAGCAACATCATCGGCACCGCCGACGACGGCATCAACGCGGTCGACGGAGCGCTGACCAAGACCCGGGATTTCCTCGGCGGGCTCGGGAGCGACAAATATGGCGGCGACCTGTTGCCGACCGTGATTTCGATGCGCGAACTGATCGTAAGCTTCGACAAGAAGTCCGACACGGCGCTGAAAGAAGCCCGGAAAATGCTGATCGATCTCAGCCAGTCCATCAACAACAGCAAGTTTGCTGCGCCCCCCGCCAGACGCTAAAGCGCTCTCTGTTTGAGCATGATCTTTTTCGGAAAACCGCTTCGCACTTTTCCGGATCATGCTGTAGCGTCTTGCCCCGATAATAACCAAGAACAGGGACTGCTCCGCCGTGCTCGATAAATCCGCTGGTCTGACCGCTCCGCCCGCAACAGTGACCCGGGCCACGAGCGCGGTTCCACGTCACTTGAAACGCTATCTCTCGCTCGACGATTTCGAAGCCACGGCGCGGCGGCGGATTCCGAAATTCCTCTACGGCTATATCGCCGGCGGTGCCGAGACCGACGCCGCGGTCCGCGACAACCGCACGGCCTTTGACGAATACGGTTTCGTGCCGCGCGTGCTCAACGACGTCTCCGGCCGCGACCAGACCACGACGCTGTTCGGCAAGACCTACGCCTCGCCGTTCGGCATTCCGCCGATGGGCTCCTCGGCGCTATGCGCCTATCGCGGCGACATCGTGCTGACGCGGGCGGCGGCCGCCGAAAACGTGCCGATGATTCTCTCCGCCTCCTCGCTGATCACGCTGGAGGACGTGCGCCGGGAAAATCCGGCCGCCTGGTACCAGGCCTATCTGGCGGGCCTGCCCGCCCGTATCGAGCCCTTGGTCGACCGGGTCGCCGCGGCAGGCTACGACACGTTCGTCGTCACCGCCGACGTGCCGGTGCCGCCCAACCGCGAGAACAACATCCGCAACGGCTTTCAGGTGCCGCTGGCGATCACGCCACGCGTCGCCTGGGATACGGTGACCCATCCACACTGGCTGTTCGGCACCTGGCTGCGCACCGTGAAGAATTACGGCATGCCGCATTTCGAGAACATGGACGCGCAGCGCGGCCCGCCGGTGTTGGCCAAGAATCTGATGCGCAACATCGGCGCCCGCGACCAGCTCGCCTGGAAGCATGTCGAACTGATCCGCAAGCGCTGGAAGGGCAAGCTCGTCGTCAAGGGACTGGTCTCGCCCACCGACGCCCGGATCGCGCGCGAGAGCGGCGTCGATGGCGTGATGCTCTCCAACCATGGCGGCCGCCAGCTCGACTACACGATGTCCGGCCTGCGCACGCTGCCGGAGATTGCGGCCGAGGCGAAAGGCATGACGGTCATGGTCGACGGCGGCATCCGCCGCGGCACCGACGTGATCAAGGCGCTGGCGCTCGGCGCCCATTTCGTCTGGGTCGGCCGTCCCTTCCTCTATGCTGCGATCGCCGGCGGCGAGGCCGGCGTGCAGCGCGCCATCAGCCTGCTCCATGCCGAAATCGACCGCGACCTCGCGCTGCTGGGTATCCGCAGCATCAGCGAGATCACACCAGATCTGGTACGAAAGTTCTAGGGCCGGGGGCGCTCGGCGGCCCGCAGCGCATTGCAGGCATGGACGGCTCGCGCCGGCGGGTCAGGGGGCCCTATTGTATTGCCCAACCCTGTGCAGGCTGGGTATCCTCGGCCCCCTCAAAGGCGAGGGGAGAAAGCCGATGACCGCTTTCAATACGGTGCGTTTCCGAGTGAAGCCAGGACGCGATCAGGAGTTTCTGGATGCCCACAAGAACGTTGCAGCGACGTGGCCGGGCCTGACGCACGCCAACATCATCAAGACCGGCGACCGCTCCTACTGCATTATCGCCGAGTGGAAAGACATGGACGCGTGCGTCGCGGCGCGGCCGAACATGATCGCGACCCTCAATTCTTTTCGCGATACGCTCGAAGACCTCGGCGGCGGCCTCGGCGTCACGGATCCGGCGGCGGGTGAGGTCGTCCTGGCGCTGAAATAGTTCGTGTCTTCTTCGGCATCCGCAGAACGTCCCATTGACGGTTCTGAACAACTCGGAAACCCTGCCCGCTTTTCGGGATTGACTTCAGTCGCCCGTTTCGAGCACGGCTGACGGGCATTTCCGGCCAGGGACGGTTGGCTGAAGTGGTACGTCCATTGCTTCCGGGCAGTCTGCGCGTGAGGGGAAAGAACACACGATGATCCGCCTGTTTCTCGATCGGCTCTATTTGTTCTCCGGCTATCTCGCCGGACTTTTCCTGATTGTGATTTTCGTGCTGATGATGCTGCTTTCGGCCGGCCGGCCGCTCGGCATCAACATTCCGGCGGGCGACGATTTCATCTCCTGGTGCATGGCGGCCACCGCCTTCCTCGGGCTCGCCCATACGTTCAAGCACGGCGAAATGATCCGTGTCGGTCTTTTGATCGACCGCCTCAGCGACGCCGTCCGCCACTATGTGGAGATCGCCGCGCTTCTGGTCGGCACCGGCTTCATCGGCTTTTTCGCCTGGCACGCCTCGGTCATGACCTGGCAGTCCTGGAAGTTTTTCGACATTTCGCAAGGCGTCATCGCGGTGCCGCTGTGGATCCCGCAGCTCGGCTACAGCGGCGGCCTCGTAATTCTCTTCATCGCCTTTGTCGATGAGCTGATCCACGTGCTGCGCGGTTTTCCGCCGCGCTACGAATTGCCGAAACCAAAGAGCGCCGAGGAAATCGTCGAGCGCGCCATGCAGAGCGGGGTCTGACATGGAGCTGCTCTCGATCGCCGCCATCCTGCTGGGATTTCTTGCGCTGCTGCTCGGTGCCGGCGTCTGGATCGGCGTCGCCTTGATGGCGACGGGATGGGCCGGCATGCAATTCGCCGGCGGCGCCATTCCGGCGGGCAGCGTGCTGGCGACGACGGTGTGGGGCAACAGTGCGTCGTGGTCGCTCGCAGCCTTGCCGCTCTTCATCTGGATGGGCGAAATTCTGTTTCGCACGCGGCTCTCGGAAGAAATGTTTCGCGGATTTGCGCCGTGGCTGAACTGGCTGCCGGGCCGGCTTATGCACGTCAACGTGCTCGCCTGCGGCGTGTTCGGCTCGGTGTCGGGATCGTCGGCCGCGACCTGCGCCACGGTGGCCAAGATCGCCCTGCCCGAACTGAAGAAGCGCGGCTATGACGAAGGCCTGAGCCTCGGCTCGCTGGCCGGCGCCGGCACGCTCGGCATTCTGATCCCGCCGTCGATCACCATGGTGGTCTACGCCGTGCAGGCCAACGTCTCCATCATTCAGGTCTTCCTCGCGGGCTTTCTGCCGGGCTTGCTGGTGATGGCGCTTTACTCCGGCTACATCGCCGTCTGGTCGCTTGCCAATCCGAAGCGCACGCCGCCGGCCGACCCGCCGATGAGCTTTCGCAAACGCGTCTCGGAATCGCTCAATCTGCTCCCTTGTCTGCTGCTGATCGCTTTCGTCTTTCTGTCGTTGCTGATGGGCTGGGCGACGGCGACGGAATGCGCGGCCTGGGGCGTTTTGGGATCGCTCGCGATCGCATGGTGGCAAGGCGCGCTGACCTGGCAGGCGTTCTGGGCCAGCGTCATGGGCGCAACGCGGGTCAATTGCATGATCCTGCTGATCCTGGCGGGCGCATCCTACATGGGCACGTCGATGGCCTATACCGGCATCCCGCTGGCGCTCGCGAACTGGGTGAACGCTCTTCACCTCAGCCCCTATGCGCTGATCGCGGCGCTCACCGTCATGTACATCGTGCTCGGCACGGCCCTCGACGGCATTTCCATGATCGTGCTAACCACGGCCATCGTCATTCCGATGGTGAAGCAGGCCGGATTCGATCTCGTCTGGTTCGGTATTTTCCTGGTGCTGGTGGTGGAAATGGCTGAAGTCTCTCCGCCCGTCGGCTTCAACCTGTTCGTGTTGCAGACCATGAGCGGCAAGGATTCCAACACCGTCGCCAAGGCGGCCCTGCCGTTCTTCTTTTTGCTCGTTCTGGCGGTTGCCATCATCACGGTGTTTCCTGATATCGTGATGCTGCTGCCGCGGATAGCGTTCCCTGGCTAGAGAAAGGTATTGTCATGTTGAGGCTTGTTAAAACGTGCGCAATGGCTGCCGGCGTCGCGGCGCTTGCGATTTCCGCAACTGTCGCCCCCGCGACTGCGCAGACAAAATGGAATCTTCCGGCGGCCTATCCGGCTGATAATCCGCATTCGGTCAATCTGATCGCGTTTGCCAAGGACGTCGGCGATGCCACCGGCGGCAAGCTGCAGATCACCGTGCATGCGGCGGCGTCGCTGTTCAAGGCCCCTGAAATCAAGCGCGCGGTCGCAACCGGTCAGGCGCAGGCGGGCGAGGTTCTGATCTCGCTGCATGAGAACGAGGACCCGCTGTTCGGCGTCGATGTTATTCCGTTCCTGGCGACGAGCTATCCGGCAGCCAAGAAATTGTGGATCGCGTCAAAGCCCGCCGTCGAAAAGAAGCTCGCATCGCAGGGGCTGATGCTGCTGTTCGCAGTGCCGTGGGGTCCGCAGGGCATCTATGCCAAGAAGGACCTCAACACCATCGACGATATGAAAGGCCTGAAGTGGCGCGCCTATAACGTCGGCACCTCGCGCATCGCCGAACTGGTCGGCGCGCAGCCCATCACCATCCAGGCGGCGGAATTGCCGCAGGCGCTGGCGACCGGCGTCGTCAACGCGTTCATGACCTCGGGCTCGACCGGCTACGACAGCAAGGCCTGGGAAACCATGACGCACTTCTACGACACGCAGGCCTGGATTCCGAAGAACGTCACCTTCGTGAACAAGGCGGCTTTCGACGCGCTCGACAAGCCGACGCAGGAAGCGATCCTCAAGGCGGCCGTTGTCGCCGAGGAACGCGGCTGGAAGCTCGCGGAAGAAAAGGCGAAGTGGTATCTCGATCAACTCAAAGCCAACAAGATGCAGGTGTTGCCGCCGCCTGCCGCGCTGAAGTCCGGGCTCGAGAAAATCGGCGAGCAGTTGACGGCCGACTGGTCGAAGAAGGCCGGCGCCGACGGTGAAGCCGTGGTCGCCGCCTATAAGAAGTAGGACGAATAGCGCTTCATAGCGAACGCCGTCATGCCCGGCCGTAGCAGTCTGCTTTGCGCAGACTGCGCAAACTTGTCTGCGATGCCGGAGCAAGAAAGACGTGGATGGCCGGGACAAGCCCGGCCATGACGACAGACGCCCATGACTTGCTCCCGGCCGGTTCAGACCAATCAGAACATTAGCATTGCAGCCATAGTAGCATTGCAGACTCGGGACTTGTCGCGCGGCGAAAATCCGGCACAACTCCCGCGAGACGATGACCAGCCCCGCGCCACTGCCGCCCACCCGCGATCCGGTCGGCTGGCTCAACAACCAGCCTTACGTCCTGCTGACCCTGACTTCGCTGTTCTGGGCCGGTAACATCGTGCTGGCCCGGCATGTCGGCGACCACGTGCCGCCGATCACGCTGACCACGATCCGCTGGTTCGGCGTCTTCCTGATCCTGCTGCCGTTCGCCTGGCCGCATCTCAAGCGCGACTGGCCGACGCTGCGCGCCCATCTGCCGCTGATGCTGTTCCTCTCGCTGATCGGCTTTGCCTACAACAACGCGATCTCCTTCTGGGCGATGCAATACACCCAGGCGCTGAACGCGCTGCTGATCCAGTCGTCCGGCCCGCTGTTCGTGGCGATGTGGTCGCTGGTCCTGTTCGGCGTGCGGCTGACCGGCGCGCAGCTGGCCGGCATTGCCCTTTCGCTGATCGGCGTCCTGACCATCATCCTGCGCGGCGATTTCTCGGCGCTCGCCAGCATCAGCTTCAACAAGGGCGACGTGATGTTTGGCTCATCGCTGGTGTCGTTCGGGCTTTACTCGGCGCTGATGCTGCGCCGCCCGGTGACGCATCAATTGTCGCTGATCTCCTTCACTACCTGCTGCGGCGCGCTGATGCTGGTGCCGTTCTCGGTCTGGGAGTTTTCGACCGGCGCCGTGCTGAAATTCGATTTCCTGACGCTGGCTACATTGGCCTATGTCCTGATCTTTCCCTCGACGCTGGCCTACACGTTCTTCAACCGCGGCCTGGCGCTGATCGGACCGAACCGCGCCGCGCCGTTCTTCCACCTGGTGCCGGTGTTCGGCTCGGCGATGGCGATCCTGCTGCTCGGCGAGCAATTGCGGCTGTTTCACCTCGTCGGCTATGCGCTGGTGCTGGCCGGCGTCGTGATCGCGTCGCGGCGGGCCTCGGCGAGGCCATGAATTCCGTGTCCCGGACGTGCTGCGCAGCAGCCGGGGAACGCAATCGATATGCGGCGCTGTACCGCTTCCGCTTTCCCTCCGGGCAGGCTAGCTTGCCCGCCAACCCCTCAAAAAACCAAACGGGAGAAACGACCCTATGATCGCGTCCTTGAAACGATACCGGCGCATGGCGGCGGCAACATCCTTGCTGTTCGCGCTGGCATCGACGGCGTCCGCGCAGGCTCCGTATCCGAACCGCAACATCACGCTGGTGCTGCCATTCGCCGCCGGCAGCGGCACCGACACCACGACGCGGATCATCTCCAAGGAACTCGGCACCGCGCTCGGCGTCGGCATGGTGATCGAGAACAAGGCGGGCGCCAATGGCTCGATCGCGGCGAGCTATGTCGCGCGTTCGGCGCCGGACGGCTACACGCTGTTCGTGACGACCAACACCACGCATTCGGCCAATCCGTATCTGCTCAAGACCATGAACTACGATCCGATCAAGGATTTCACGCCGATCGCGCGGACCGGCGACCTGCCCTTCATGCTGGTGATCCACCCCGACATTCCCGCCAATTCGGTCGCCGAGCTGATCGCGCTGGCGAAGAAGGAGCCGGGCAAATACTCCTACGCCAGCGGCAGTTCGTCGGCGATCGTCTCCGGCGCGACCTTTGCCCGCCTCGCCGGCATCGACCTGCTGCACGTCCCCTACAAGAGTTCGCCGCCGGCGCTGACCGACGTGATCGCCGGCCGCGTCTCGATGATGTTCATCGACGTCCTGACCGGATTGCCGCACGTCAACGGCAAGGCACTCAAGTCGCTGGCCGTCACCACCAAAAAGCCCTCCGCCCTGCTGCCGCATCTGCCCACCATGGACGCCACAGTGAAGGGTTTCGACATCAGCTCATGGCAGGGCTATTTCGGCCCGGCCAATATGCCGAAGGACATGGTCACCAGGCTGAACGCGGAAATCCGCAAGATCGTCGAGCGGCCGGACACCAAGAGCCAGCTCGCCGAGCGCGGCATGGAGGCCTTCTCGAGCACGCCGGAAGAGTTCGACGCGTTCCTGAAAGAGCAGCTGGTGCTGTGGGAAAAGCTGATCGCGGATGCGGGCATCGAGAAGCAGTGAGAGCGTAGGGTGGGTTAGCGAAGCGTAACCCACCATTTTGGTCTTCACAATCGGCGGTGGGTTACGGCTTCGCCTAACCCACCCTACGACCCGCGTCTTACGCCGCCCGCACCTTGACGAGGAACTCGTCGACCGCGTTGCGCAGCATGCCGGACTGATTGTCGAGTTCGCGCGCGTTCGAGAGCACGTCGGACGCCGCCTTGCCGGTGGCTGCCGCCGCCGTGGTGACGCCGCCGATATGGGCGCTGATCTCGCTCGATCCCGCCGCCACCGACTGGATGTTGCGCGCGATCTCGCGCGTCGCGTCGCCCTGCTGTTCGATCGAGGTCGAGATGCTCACGGTGATCTCGCTCATTTGCGCGATGGTTTCGGTGATGCCGCCGATCGAGGAGACCGCCTCGCTGGTGGAAGCCTGCATTGCCGCCACCTGGGCCGAGATTTCCTCGGTCGCCTTCGCGGTCTGGTTGGCCAAAGCCTTCACTTCGGAGGCGACGACCGCAAAGCCGCGGCCGGATTCGCCGGCACGCGCCGCTTCGATCGTCGCATTGAGCGCCAACAGATTGGTCTGCGCGGCGATCGAGTGAATCAGTTTGACGACCTCGCCGATCTTCTCGGCACCGGTGGAGAGCGCCTGGACGGTGGAGTTGGTGCGCTCGGCATCGCCCACCGCCTTGCTGGCGATTTCGCTCGAACGCGCCACCTGGCGGGAGATCTCGGCCACCGAGCTCGACAGCTCTTCGGCTGCGGCTGCGACCGTGCCGACATTGTTCGACGAGCTTTCCGATGCCGCGCCAACCGTGGCGGCGCGCGCGCTGGCGTCGCTGGCGGTCGCCGTCATCGATTGCGCCGTGGTCTGCATGCCGGCGGCGGCCGTCGACACCGAGCGGACGATGCCGTTGACGCTGCGCTCGAAATCGCTGGCGATGTTCTCCATCGCGGTCCGCCGTTCGGCTGCCGCACGCGCCTGCGTCGCCGCTTCGGCCTGTTCGAGGCCGCGGATCCGCACCGCATTGTCCTTGAAGATCTGCACGGTTGCCGCCATCGCGCCGACCTCATCGCCGCGCCCGAGACCGGGAATTTCACCGTCGATCTTGCCATCGGCCAGCGCCTGCATGCGGGCGCCGAGTTCGCCGAGCGGCTTTGAGATGCTGCGGCCGATCATCCAGGCGATGCTGCCCGCGATCACGGCGATGCCGAGAATGGCAAGCCCCAGCAGCCACGCGATCGGCTTCATCTTGGCGTCGAGATCGTCCAGATAGGCGCCGGTGCCGACGAACATGTTCCAGCCGGGGATTCCGACCGCGTAGGAAACCTTGCGGATCAATGTCTCCTGGCCGGGTTTCATGTATTCGTAGGGCAAGGTCACTTCGCCCTTGGCCGCGACGCCGTCGCGCAACTCGCGCGCGAGTTTTCTGCCGTTGGTCTCGACGTCGAGGCGGTTCTGACCGATCTGCTTGGGATCCGGCGTCACCACCGCGACGCCATCCATCGTATAGGCGAACACGTAGCCTGAGCCCTTGTCGAAGGTCAGCGTAACGCCGCGGCGGCCGAATTCGGCGATCGCCGCTTCCTTGGTGAGCTGGCCCGCTTCAACCTGCTTTTGCAGCCCCAGCGCCATGTTGCGCGCCATTTCGACGATCGCCCTGGTCTGGTCGATGCGCGCGTTCAGCATCTCGCGCTGCATCAGGTGGCCCGCGAGCACGCCGGCCGCGCACAGGCCGAGCAGCGTCACCCCCACCAAGATACCGAGCTTGGGGGTGATCTTCAGATTTGACAGCTTCACAGGGGAATCTCCGGGGAATGCACGCGGGACGCGATTGGCGAATTGATTCGCCGCACGTTATCGTGCGAGCCTTTAGCGCTTTGTTACGATGCCGCTCCGTAGAAGCCCGGACATGCAAAAAGCATTGGTCTCTATGCTGCGGGATTGTGCGAGAAGCTGATCAGGACGTTTATAATTCGGGGGCCGCGGCACGCCGCCGCAGCCATAATCAACACCGAAGAGTCAAATCGGGAGCAGGAAATGCCGAAATTCAGGATATTGACGCCGAAAGGCGCGAGTTTCACGGTCGCCGGCGGCGGCTACGACTATGAAATGGAGGCGCTCGAGCCAATCGGGGCCGAGATCATCGAGGCGCCGGCCAACGAGGCGGAATTCATCGCCGCCGCCCGCACCGCCGACGCCATCTACGCCAAGGGCATGCGGATCTCGAAAACGGTCATCGACGCGCTCGATAATTGCAAGGTCATCACGCTCGGCAGCGTCGGGGTCGACAGCGTCGACGTCAAAGCCGCTACCGCCCGCGGCATCCCCGTCACCAACATCCCCGACACCTTCATCGAGGAGGTCGCCGATCACGCCATGATGCTGCTGCTCTCGGGCTTCCGCCGCCTGGTCGAGCAGGACAAGATGGTCCGCACCGGCCGCTGGTCGGAGGGCCGGCCACAGCTTTTGAAGATTCCGCGGCTGATGGGGCAGACGCTCGGCTTCATCTCGTTCGGCCGGGTGGCACGCGCGGTCGCCAAGCGCGCAGCGCCGTTCGGCCTGCGGATGATCGCCTATGACCCCTTCATCCAGGAAACCCTGATTTCCGACCATGGCGTGCTCCCGGCGACCCTGTCGGAGGTGCTGTCGCAGTCGGATTTCCTCTCGATGCACGCCCCGGCGCGGCCGGAGGTGCATCACATGCTCGGCGAGAAGCACTTCAAGCAGATGAAGAAGAGCGCAATCTTCATCAATACCGGCCGCGGCGCCACCGTGGACGAGGAAGCGCTGATCAAGGCGCTGCAGGAGGGCTGGATCGCGCACGCCGCCCTCGACGTGCTGGAAACCGAACCGCCGTCGCACAACAACCCGATGCTCTCGATGGAAAACGTCACGCTGACAGCGCATGTCGCCTCGGCATCGGCACGTTTCGACGAAGCGCGCAAGCGCCGTGTGGGCTACGAATTGTCACTGGTATTGTCCGGTATGTGGCCGGTAAGCTGCGTCAATCCGTCGGTGCTGCAAAACACCTCGCTTCGTCGCTGGCAACCTGTCAGCATGGATCGCGGTCCCAACAGCTAGGACGGCCGAACGCGTTGTCGGGCGAAGCGGAGAGCGGTCCGCGCCCGGGAAAGCGCACCAGGAAGAAAACAATACCCTTCGGTTCCGCTGGGAACCGGAGGCCGCGAGTTCATCGGCGATCAACGCCGGGAGCAGGAAAAACAGGGAGACGATTATAATGAAGAACGACATTACCCGCCGCGAGGCGCTGGCACTGGGTGTTTCCGCCGCCGCGCTCGCCGCCACCGGCGCATCGGCGCAATCACCCATCAAGGCCGCCGATGTTCCGGCGCCGAAGTTTGCGATCGAGAAAGGCGCATCCTTGCGCATGCTGCGCCCGGTGCGATTCGTGCAGGCCGACGAGGACGTGTTCCGCGCCAATGCCGCCAAGTTCACCAAGGAGACCGGCGTCGAGGTCAAGGTCGACTTCGTCGGCTGGGAAGACATCAACCAGCAGACCGCGGTGACCTCGAACTCCGGCGCCGGCCCGGACATGATCATCGGCTTCTCCGACGCGCCGCACATCTATGTCGACAAGCTGGTCGAACTGAGCGACGTCGCCGATTACATCGGCAAGAAGTACGGCGGCTGGCTGAACCTTGCGAAGGCTTACGGCAAGAAAGCCAAGAGCGACGCCTGGATCGGGCTCCCGTTCGGTGCTACCGCCGGCCCGTTGATCTATCGCAAGTCGATTCTCAAGTCCGTCGGGTTCGACAAGGCGCCGGAAGACCCTGCCGGATTCCTCGACCTCTGCAAGAAGCTGCAGAAGGCCGGTAAGCCCGCGGGCTTTGCGCTTGGTAATGCCGTCGGCGACGGTAACGGCTTTGCGGACTGGATGTTGTGGTCGCACAACGCCGCGCTTCTGGATGAAGAAGGCAATGTTACCATCAACAGCAAGGAGACCATCGCGGCGCTGAACTACGTGAAGGAACTCTATCCGACCTTCATCGCCGGCACGCCTTCCTGGAACGACGTCAGCAACAACCGCGCCTATTCTTCGCAGGAACTCGGGCTGACGGCGAACGGCGTCTCGCTGTATTTTTCGCTGAAGAACGATCCGGCAACCAAGGCGATCGCCGACGATTCCGAACATCAGCTGTTGCCGAAGTTCCTTGCACCGGTCTCGCCGATGTCGGGACTGACGCTGAACGCGATGCTGTTCAAGCACAGCCAGTATCCGAACGCTGCGAAGGCCTTCCTGACGTTCATGCTGGAGAAGGACCAGTACGAGCCCTGGCTCAACGCCAACAGCGGCTACTGGTCGCAACCGCTTGCGGCCTATGCCGATGCAGCGGTGTGGTCGAGCGACCCCAAGGTCGCAATCTTCAAGAACACCATGAACAGCAAGTATTACGCCGGCTACAAGGGTCCTATTTCGACTGCCACCGGTGCGGTTCGTGCGGACTATGTGACGGTGCAGATGTTCGCCGCGGTGGCAACCGGCGCCTCGACGCCGGAGGCCGCAGCCGCGGAAGCCGAGCAGCGTGCGAAGCGTTATTTCCGGCGACAGGGCCGGTAACGCCGAACAGAGCGACCGTCATTGCGAGGAGCATAGCGACGAAGCAATCCATTCTTTCGTTCCATGGAGACATGGATTGCTTCCGCCTTCGCTAAAGCTTCGGCGGACAAGTCGCTTGGCTCGCAATGACGGCCTCACATAGCTCGCATCGGGATAATATTGATGTCTGTGACGACCCTACCTTCTCGACCTCGACGCATCATTGAGCAGCGGCAACCAAGCTGGATCGCACGCCTGTTCGATTACAAGCCATTCCTGATCGTGATGTGCCTGACGCCGGCGCTCGGTCTGCTCGGCGTATTCCTCACCTACCCGCTCGGCCTCGGCGTCTGGCTCGCCTTTACCGACACCACCATCGGCAAGCGTGGCGTCTTTATCGGCTTTGAGAATTTCCAGTACCTCTTTACCGATCCGCTGTGGTGGAGCGCGGTATTCTACAGCGTCTTCTACACGGCGATCGCGACCATCGGAAAGTTTGCGCTCGGCTTCTGGCTGGCGCTGCTGCTCAACAACCACTTCCCGCTCAAGAGCCTGCTCCGCGCCATCATCCTGTTGCCGTGGATCGTACCGACGGTGTTGTCGGCGCTGGCGTTCTGGTGGATCTACGATCCGCAATTCTCGATCATTTCCTATCTTTTGGTCGACGTGCTGCACGTCCGCACCACCAATGTCGACTTTCTGGGCACGCCTTGGGCGGCGCGGTTCTCGCTGATCGTCGCCAATATCTGGCGCGGCATTCCGTTCGTGGCGATCTCGCTGCTGGCCGGCCTGCAGACCATCTCGCCCTCGCTCTATGAGGCGGCGATGCTGGACGGCGCCACCGCCTGGCAGCGCTTCCGCTTCATCACGCTGCCGATGATGATGCCCATACTCGCCATTGTGATGACGTTCTCGATCATCTTCACCTTCACCGACTTCCAGCTCGTCTATGCCATTACCCGCGGCGGGCCGGTCAATTCGACACATTTGCTGGCGACGCTGGCGTTCCAGCGCGGCATCGCCGGCGGCGAGCTCGGCGAAGGTGCGGCGATCGCGGTGTCGATGATCCCGTTCCTGGTTTTCGCGACGTTGTTCAGCTACTTCGGCCTCGCCCGCCGCAAATGGCAGCAAGGAGAAGCCAATGACTGACGTAGCTGCCTCACCGGGCAACAGCAATGTCGCCAGCGCCACGCCGGACACCATGTCGTGGGATTCCCGCGCGCGGCGGGTGATGATGATCTATCTGCCGCTGTCGTGCTTCGTGCTGATCCTGCTGTTCCCGTTCTACTGGATGGCGATCACCTCGTTCAAACCGAACGCGGAACTGCTGAACTACAAGGAACACAATCCGTTCTGGATCACCTCGCCGACCATCGCGCATATCAAGCATCTGCTGTTCAACACGGCGTATCCGACCTGGCTGAAGACCACGATGTTCGTGGCGGTTTGTTCGACCTTCCTGTCGCTGTTTGCCTCGACACTGGCCGCTTACGCGATCGAACGGCTGCGCTTCAAGGGCAGCCCCTATGTCGGCCTCGGCATCTACCTCGCCTATCTGGTGCCGCCCTCGATCCTGTTCATTCCGCTGGCCACCGTGATCGTGCAATTCGGCCTGTTCGACTCGCCGATGGCGCTGATCCTGGTGTATCCGACCTTCCTGGTGCCGTTCTGCACCTGGCTGCTGATCGGTTACTTCAAGTCGATTCCCTATGAGCTGGAGGAATGCGCGCTGGTCGACGGCGCGACGCGGCTGCAGATCCTGCGGCGTATCACGCTGCCGCTGGCGGTGCCCGGCCTGATCTCGGCCGGCATCTTCTCGTTCACGCTGTCGTGGAACGAGTTCATCTACGCGCTCGCCTTTATCCAGAGTGGCGCCAACAAGACCGTTCCGGTCGCCATCCTGACCGAACTCGTCACCGGTGACGTGTACCAGTGGGGCGCGCTGATGGCGGGCTCGCTGCTCGGCTCGCTGCCGGTCGCGCTGTTCTACTCGCTGTTCGTCGACTATTACGTCTCGTCGCTGACCGGCGCGGTGAAGGAATAGACGACCGATTATCTGACCGTAAACGCCACAGGGATCGTAAAGCTGATCGATCCCTGCGGGATTTCGGACGGGATCGGCGGAAAGGGTGAAGCCTGGCGGATCATCGCCGAGGCCTGCGCGTCGAGCGCGGCAACGCCTGACGAACCGCTGAGGCGGCCTCCGCTGACCTGTCCACTGCGGCTCACCGTAAAGGACAGCCGCGCGACGCCGCGCTGGCCGTTGGCTGCCGACGGGTACTGGTGGAAACGCATCAGGTGGGCGCGGACGCGCTGATTATAGGATGCGAGCGCCGAGGCCGATGCACCGGCGCTGGCCGCGGAGGCGGCCTGGGCCTGGCGTTCAACACGCGGCGGCGCCGCGGTGCGTGGCGCGGGTGTCGCCTGGTTCGGCTTCTTCGCGTCGGGCCGGACGACCTTTGGCTTGACCGGTGTCGGCGTGGCGGTCGGGACGGGCTTGGCGGGCTCGGCCGCCGGCTTCATCTCGACCTTCTGCTCGGGCGGCGCCACCACCTCGGGCTTCTCCTGCGGCGGGGTCGGCGCGATCTGCTCCTCGACCACCTCCTGCCGCTTGACCGGCTCCGGCGGCGAGGCGTCGGCCTGTTCCATCAACTGGTCAGGGGCGCGCTCCAGCTCAGTCGATTGCGGCGCCGCCGAGACCGGCGACATGTCTACCATGATCGCCGGCAAGGTGGCGCCCGGCGGCGGCCGCGGCGTGTACCAATTCATGAACAGCGCAATCAGCGCGGCATGCGCGGCGAGTATCGCAATGCCCGACGCGCTCCAGCGCCGCACCCCGGCGTGGTCGGTGGCATCATGCAGCGCGAACGCGTTCATCGCGGTCAGCTTCGCCCGTCGAGGCCGACCAGTGCGACCTTGAGATAGCCGGCGTTGCGCAAGAGGTTCATCACCTCCATCAGCTCGCCATAGCTGACGGCCTTGTCGGCGCGCAGATAGATCCGCTCGTCCTTGCGGCCCTTGGTGGCGCCATCAAGCGTCGCGGTCAGTGTGTCGCGCGCGATGATGTCCTCGCCGACCGCGACCGACAGGTCCGGCTTGACCGTGACGAACACCGGCTTGTCCGGACGCGGCGCGGGTTCGACCGCGCTGGCCGGCAAATCGACGCCGAGATCGACGGTGGCAAGCGGCGCGGCGACCATGAAGATGATGAGCAGCACCAGCATCACGTCGATGAACGGCGTGACGTTGATCTCGTGGTTCTCGGCGAGATCGTCGTCGCCGCCGCGCGACCGGCCGCCGAAGCTTGCGCGTGTGCCCAATCTAGCGCCCATGTTTCACTCCGCGGCGCGCGCCAGCCGGAACGAGCCGCGATCGCCCTCGCGGCTGATCAGCAGCATCACCATGACAGAGGCGTCGCCGAGCAGCGCGCGGTGGGCCGAAATCGTGCGCGTCAGGTGGTTGTAGATCACCACCGCCGGGATCGCGGCCACCAGCCCCAGCGCGGTCGCCAGCAGCGCCTCGGCGATGCCGGGCGCGACCACCGCGAGATTGGTGGTGTGGGCTTCCGAAATGCCGATAAAGGCATTCATGATGCCCCACACCGTGCCGAACAGGCCGACGAACGGCGCGGTGGCGCCGATGGTCGCCAGCACGCCGGTGCCGCGCGCGATCTGCCGCGACATCGCGGCCTCGACCCGCTCCAGCCGCAGCGCGATCCGCTCCTTGAAACCGTCATCATTGATGCCGCCGGAAAGACTGGCTTCGCGCGCGGCAGACTGCACGATCTGCGCCACCGCGTCGCCGCCGTTGCGGCACTGCTTTTCGACGTCGGCGAGCACCGTATCAGTCTCGAGCAGGGAGATCCGCCGCCTGGCGGTCGCGGTCTTGCGCCTGATCTCGAGCGTTTTCGCGAGCCAGATCGTCCAGGTCACCAGCGAGGCAAATGCCAATCCGACCATCACGGCTTGCACCACGATGTCGGCATTGACGAACATGTTCCATGGCGAGAGATTGCGCGGCAGCAACGCGGTGTCGGTGGCGGCAAGCGCCGCCCCCGGAATTACTGCCATGCAAGCGGCCATCGAGGCCGCCAGCTTTCTCGATCCCGACTTGCGCACATTCTGCTGCATGGTCACCTCCCGGCGGACAACACTGCGGATGGTCAGGCCGCTTTTGCCGAAGCAAGGCTGTCCGCGAGCGACTGAAAACGCTTCAACTGGTCGCCGCGCAACGCGCGGGTCTCGTCGCGGCCGACGAACACCTTGAACATGATGCCGCCATCGACATTGATGAAGGCGACGAAGGCCGACGACTTGCCCATGAAGGGACGCTCGACAAAGGCGACCGCGTCGCAGCGTTCATGCCTGAGATGGCCGTGCAATCCCTTGTTAGAGCCCTTGGGCTGCATCAGGTTGAAATAGCCGCGGCCAACCTCGCCCGCCGGGATCGCGCCGGTGAACTCGAAAATCGCATCAACGGTATGGACGATCAGCGTCACCTCGCCCCATTGGGCGATGTCCTGCATCGCGGCGGCGAACTGGCTGCCGGCACCGATACGCACCATCGTCGGGGGCATCGCCTCGATCACCGCGCGCGGCGTGACGTTGCGCTCGCGCGCAACGTCCTCGATCACCGCGCCCGGATTGTCCGCCATATACGCCTTGAGATCGGCGCTCTGCGTGCTCGACATGCAGGCCTCCCGTCAGGCGGCGGCGCTGGTTTTGCGCTCGGACTGGATCACCTCAAAGCCTTCGAACTTGGGATGGCCGAGGTAGAGGCTTTCGCCGGTCTTGTTGTCGGCGCGCGCGTGGGCGCGGCGGAACTCTTCCGAGCGGGTCCAGGCCTCGAAGGCGGCTTTGTCGACCCAGGTGGTGTGCGACGAATACAGCGTGTGGTCGTCGGCGACCGGCCCCTTGAGCAGATGAAATTCGACGAAGCCGGCCATGGAGCCGAGATAGGATTCCCGCGTCGCCCACACCGTCTCGAAAGCCTGCTCCTGGCCCAACTTCACCTGAAACCTGTTCATCGCGATAAACATGGAAATCTCCTTGTTGCGGTCCGTCTCTGTTGCGAGCGAACCAGTTGAATTTGACGAAAACACGAACGCACCGCAGCCGCGCTGGAGCATCAACGCGGCCCGGTGGAGATTAAAGTTTGAAACGTCAGCTAATGCTCTGGTTACGCTCCGCCAAAGTGAATTTTCAAGCCGGCCTTGTAGACCCTGCCCGGACCGGGGCTCGAGAACAGCACGTCGTTCTGCGTGGTGCCGTCGGTCGAGCTGCCGGGGATCGCATAGGGCCGGTAGTACTGGTTCAAGAGATTGTCGATCGACGCCGAGAACACGATATCCTTTGTCGCATTCCAGGTCAGGTACAGATTGACCAGTTCATACGACGTCGACGGCAGGTAGCCGGCCGAAAGATCGTTGTTGGCACCGAACGACGCCCACTGCGCCGCCAGGATCAGCGTGCGGTCGAGCAAGCGGACGCCGGCCGTCGTCGTCACCTTGCGCGGCGTGATGGTGGAGAGCCCGACATTGGTCTGGGTGTTCTTGCCGCGGATTAGGTGGCCGGCAACGCCGAGATACCAGGTTCCGGCGTCATACAGCGCCTCGGCCTCAAAGCCCTCGATCCTGGCACTGGCGATATTCTGGTATTGGAAGAATTGTGAGAACAGGCCGGGGACCGGAACCAGGATAGCGGTTCTCGGCGTCGATCCGACAAGGTCGATATAATCAGAGACGTCGTTGCGGAATACGTTGAACTTGCCCCGGAAGCTGTCATCGGCCGCGAAGATACCGTTGTACTTCAGGTTGACGCCGGCTTCCTTGTTCTTGCCGACTTCGGGGCGGAGGCCCGGATTGGGCAGGAAGCAGAACAGTCCGGCGGTGCCGCCCGGACAGGGGAACAGGGTGGGACCGCCGCCGGTCGCGTGCTCGCCGGCGATCAGCGTCTCCGTGATCGAGGGCGCGCGGTAACCTTCGGAATAGCTGACATAGGGCGTGAAGCCGGCCACCGGCGTCACACCAAGGGTGATCTTGGGCGAGAATCGATCGCCGCCCGTCGATACCGTGGACGACTGAAGCTCGTAGCGGTCATAGCGGATCGCGCTGACCGCTTCGAACCAGGTCGAATAATTCTGCTTCAACTGGATGAAGGCACCGGAGACCTTGCGGTGGCCGCCCGGTGTGGTGATCTCGGAATTGCCCCGGCTGTCGGACGTGCTGACATCGTCCTTGAACGCGTCGAAGCCGTAGGTCACCGCGTTGCGCCAGTCGGCGACATTGAAACGCGTGGTGTTGTTGACGTCGATGCCGACGGTGTCGAGCAGATAGCCGCGCCTGTCGCCGACGCAGCCCGAGATGTTGTTGCCGGGATTGGCGAGCGTGCAGACGCCGCCGCCGGTGGTGATGCGGTTGTTGTAGGTCTTGACCTGGTCGTTCTCGACCCGGTTGCCATAGACCGTCGCATTCCAGTCGAACCAATTGTCGTCCGGCTTGGAGTATTTCCAGCTCAGGGTGCCGAGGTAGTTCTTGGCATCGGATGCATAGACCGACGAGCCTGCAATTGCCGCCAGCGGGGCTGCCGTGGTGGTCGGCCCACGGTTCGGCTGACCGATCGAGTATTTGTAGTCCTGGAACATGGTGCCGAACTTGACTTCATGGCCATCGGCAGGCCGCACCGTGAGCTTCAACAGCCCGGCGGCGATTTCATTGCCGGTATTGCCGATCTCGGTGCCGCTGCCGTCCTTGTAATTTCCCTGCGTGCGGTAAACCGCGCCGCCGAAAATATCGACATTGGGATCGGCGCGGACGCCGCCGAAGATCGAGCCGAGGCCGCGGCTGTTGTTGGTGCCGCCGGAGCCGGTCAGGTCGACGCCCCAGCGTTCGCCCGGGCGCACGACGTCATTGATATCCTTGGTGCGGAACGAGACCACGCCAGCGATCGCGCCGGAGCCGTAGATGTTCGCGGTCGGACCGCGCACAACATCGACGCCGCCGACCAGCTCGGGATCGAGGAAGAACGATCCGTTGGCATTGTGGCCGGTGCGCTGGTAATTCTGCCGGGCGCCATCGACGACCACAGCGACGCGGCCGAAATCCTGCAAGCCGCGGATGTTGATCGAGGTCGACGGATCGTCGCCGCGATCCTGGAACGATACGCCAGGCACGTTATAGAAGATGTCGGCGAGCCGCTTCGGCTGCAGTCCCTGAATCTGCTCGAGCGTCACGACGCTGACTGGCGCCAGCGCGTCGATCGCGCGCTCTTCGGTCTTCGATGCGGCAACGGTGATGGTGTCGAGCGACTGCACGGGTGCGCGGCCGATCTGCGCGTACGCGTTCAACACCGGCGCGGCCGCCTGCTGCTCGGCTTGCGGTTTGGCGGGTTTGCGCTTGGCCTGTTTCTTCCGTTCCGACGGACGACCGGTCTCCTGCGTGTCCGCGGTCTGCGCAACCGCGGCATCGCCCATCAGCAACGCAAATGACACCACCGACGCGCCCAAAAGAAGGGCGCGCGGATACCTAGCCCCGTCAGCCATAACAACCCCAACCTGTTATCGAATTTCTTGGGTCTGGCTGGCGGGCGCTGCGCGACGTGCGAGCTGCTTGCTGGCTACCACTTTTTGAACGCAGGCTCCCCCGCCCGCATTCTGTCACAATTGGTTAAGCGGTGACGCCGGAACGGTCAATGACCGCAGGGCACACTTTATATCTATTGTAAATTGCTGCGGTTGGATTGCGCTTCGGCCCAACTATACAAGGTTGGATCATAAGAACTTCTTTGGGGCACAACAGAATTAGATGGCCGCACCTTCCGGAGACAAACTCGAAGACGCCACGAGAAGCGCGGGGAATCCCCCTGTTGCGGCACGATCGGTGGTCATGAGCGGCAACCGGCTGGACAGCCGCGAGCTGTTTGCAACCGAACGCGAGATCATCATTGCGCACGGCGAAGAGAACTATCGCTTGCGGCTGACGTCGCAAAACAAGCTGATCCTGACCAAGTGATATCTGGATGACGATATCTCGCACGCTCGCTTTGCTCGCCACCACCTGCGCCTTCGCCATTGGCGGCGCCGCGCTGGCGGCGGGCATTACGGTGCACGACGCGCGCAACCGCGACGTCACGATTTCGGATCCGGCTCGGATCGTTTCGATCGGCGGTGCCATCACCGAGATCCTCTACGCGCTGGGCTTCGAGGACCGGCTGGCCGGCGTCGACGCGACCAGCCTCTATCCGACGTCAGCGCTGCGCGACAAACCCAATGTCGGCTATATGCGCCAGCTCTCGGCCGAGGGCGTGCTCGGGCTCAACCCTTCGCTCGTGCTTGCCGTGCAAGGCTCGGGGCCGAAGGAAACCATGGACGTACTGGAGGCGGCGAAGGTGCCGCTGGTGCTGGTGCCCGAAACCTTCTCCGAACAGGGCCTGCTCGACAAGATCAGGCTGGTCGGCCACGCCATGGGCGCCGATGCGCGGGCGGAATGCCTGACCGCGGCAGTATCCGGCGATCTGGCGCAACTGCGCGATCTGCGCGCCAAAGTGACAAAGCCGGTGCGCGTGATGTTCGTGATGTCGATGCTCAACGGCCGCGCCATGGCAGCAGGCCAGAAGACCGCGGCGAATGAAATCATCGCGCTGGCCGGCGGCGTCAACGCGATCGACAGCTATGACGGCTACAAGATCATCAATGACGAGGCGATCGTCGCGGCGAGGCCCGACGTGGTGCTCTCGATCGAGCGCAGCAAGGGCTCGCTGGAAGCTGACGCCGTCTTTGTCCATCCGGCCTTCGCGATGACGCCTGTGGTGGCGAACAAGGCCTTCATTGCAATGGAAGGCCTCTATCTGCTTGGCTTCGGTCCGCGCACCGCGGCCGCCGCGCGCGACCTCTCGGTCAAGCTCTATCCGTCGCTGGCGCCGCAGGCGGAAAAATTCACGCCGGCCGCGCTGACGGCGAACTGCCGGCAATGACCGCCGTGGCCGAGGCGGAGAGCGCGAAGCGCCGCAGCGGCATCACGCTGCGGCCCGCCGCCACGCTGACGCTGGCTGGATTGCTGCTGGCGCTCGCCGGTGCGGCCCTGATCGCGCTCACGATGGGCGCAGCGGGAATTCCGCTGTCGCGGCTTCCGGCAGCGCTCGGCCTGTGGAGCGATGCATCGCCGCATCCGCTGGCGGCGCGCGATCAGCTCGTGCTGTGGTCGATCCGGATTCCGCGGATCGCGGCGGCGGCGATGGTCGGCGGCCTGCTCGCCGCGTCCGGCACCATCATGCAGGGGCTGTTCCGGAATCCGCTGGCCGATCCCGCCCTCGTCGGCGTCTCCAGCGGCGGCGCGTTTGCGGCGGCCAGCGCCATCGTGTTCACCAACAGCCATCTTGGCGAAAACCTGCATTTCATGCAGAACCAGCTGCTGCCGCTGGCCGCCTTCTTCGGCTCGCTGGCGACCACCATCCTGCTCTACGGCATTGCCAGCCGCTCGGGCCGGACCTCGATTGCGATCTTCCTGCTGGCGGGCCTGGCGATCGCCGCCATCGCCAATGCCGGCATCGGGCTCCTGGTGTTCATCGCCGACGACCGCCAGCTGCGCGACATCACCTTCTGGCTACTGGGATCGCTGAGCGGCGCGACCTGGCCCAAGGTCGCCACGCTGGCGCCGGTGCTGCTGTTTGCGCTGATCGCCTGCCTGTGGATCGGCCGCGGGCTCGACGTGCTCGTGCTCGGCGAGGCCGAGGCGTTTCACAGCGGCGTCGATGTCGAGCGGCTGAAGCGGATTTCGATCGTGTTGGTATCGGCGATGACCGGCGTTGCGGTGTCGATCTGCGGCGTCGTCGGATTTATCGGCATCGTGGTGCCGCATCTGCTGCGGCTGGTGATCGGGCCGGCGCACCGGCTGCTGCTGCCCGCCTCTGTATTATCAGGCGCGATCCTGCTGGTCGGGGCCGATACGCTGGCGCGCACCATCGTTGCGCCTGCCGAATTGCCGATCGGCATCCTGACTGCTGCGGTCGGCGCGCCATTCTTCCTCGCCATGCTGCTGCGCCAGCGCGGGCTGGTCGGACTATGAATCCGATGCTCGAAGCACGGTCGGTGTCGCTGCGGATCGGCGACGCGACCCTGGTCGACGCCATCGACCTGCGCGTGTCCGCCGGCGAGATGGTCGCGATCGTCGGGCCCAACGGTGCGGGTAAATCAACGCTGTTGCGGATGCTGTCTGGCGACCTCCGGCCGACCCGCGGCCATGTCGAACTCAAGCAGCGCGGCATCGACGCCTACAGACCGCGCCAATTGGCCCAGCATCGCGCCATGCTGTCGCAGCACGTCAACGTCACTTTCCCGTTCACGGTCGGGGAGATCGTCGCGATGGGCGCGGGCGACAACAGCCGCGCCGCCGCGCAGCGGCTGGTCGATGCGGCGCTGCATGAGGTCGGGCTGGAGCGGTTCAGCCACCGGCAATTGCCGACCTTGTCCGGCGGCGAGCAACAGCGCGCGCATTTTGCCCGCGTGCTGGTGCAGCTCGCCTGCGGCGAGGCGCAGCACGGGCCGGGATTGCTGCTCCTGGACGAGCCGACCTCGAGCCTCGACATGCGCCACCAGATCGACCTGGTGGAAACCGCCAAGCTGCGCGCGCGGGGCGGCACTGCCGTGATCGCGGTGCTGCACGATCTCAATCTCGCGATGCGTTTCGCCGACCGGATCGTGCTCTTGCACCGCGGCAGGCTGGCGATCGATGGCGGCCGCACCGACGCCATCACGGCCGAAACCATCCGCCGCATCTTCGAAGTGGACGTCACCGTCGAGTATACCGACCATGGCGTGCCGTTCCTGCTGCCGCAGACCATGCGGCCGGTCGCGACCCGGTAGCCGCCCAAGGATCCGCCCAAGTATCCTCGTTCGCGCGGGCGGCGTAAGGCCGCAACTTTATCCAACGGCATCACCGGTGTTTCATAAAACTGTCAGGTGGCTGTTACACGCTCCCCGGAGAACACGGCATCGTTTCTCACAGGAGATATTACCATGCGCATGTCACTGCTCTGTTCCGTCGCCTCGGTCTTTCTGGTTACAGGTGCCGCGTTTGCGCAAGGCGAAGGCGAGTTTCCGGCCACGCTGAAGGGCCACGCCGTGCTATCAGCGCAATCCTTTGTCGAGGCCCCCGCCGACGCGCCGGATGACCTCAAGAATGCCGGCAAATACACCACCGGCCGCCGGATCGATGCGCTGGGCAGCGTGATGGGAAAATCCTATGAGCGCCCGACCGGCGTCTCGCTGCCGTTCAAGGGCCAGCCGCTGCAGGGCCATTCCGGCATCAAGGTGATGGCTGACGGCTCGTTCTGGGTGCTCACCGACAACGGCATGGGCTCGCGCTACAACTCGCCGGATTCGATGCTGTACCTGAACCGGCACAAGATCGACTGGGCGACCGGCACGATCGAGCGCCAGGAAACCGTCTTCCTGCATGACCCCGACAAGAAGGTGCCGTTCCGCATCATGCACGAAGCCACCGCCAAGCGCTACCTCACCGGCGCCGACTTCGACACCGAAGGTTTCCAGATCATCGGCGACACTTTCTGGATCGGCGATGAATTCGGTCCCTATATCCTGAAAGCCGACAAGACCGGAAAAGTGCTCGCCGTGTTCGACACCAGCGCCGACGGCAAGCCGGTGCGTTCGCCGGACCATTGGTCGGTGCAGTCGCCGGGCGCGCCGGGCGCCAGCTACACCACCGTCAACCTGCGCCGCTCCAAGGGCTATGAAGGCTTTGGCGGATCGAAGGACGGCAAGTTCCTCTACGGCCTGCTGGAAGGCCCGCTGTGGGACGCCGAGAAAAAGGACGTTGAAAAGGTCGACGGCAAGGAAGCCGCGCGGATTCTCGAATTCGACGTCGCGGCCGAAAAATTCACCGGGCGCTACTGGCACTATGTGTTCGAGGCCAACGGCCACGCCATCGGCGACTTCAACATGATCGACGCCTCCTCCGGACTGATCATCGAGCGCGACAATGGCGAAGGCACCGCGGACAAGGCCTGCCCGCAAGGCACCCGCGGCGAAAGCTGCTTCCCCGACCTCGCCAAATTCAAGCGCGTTTACAAGGTCGAGCTTAACGACGCCAATGCCGGCAAGCCGGTGCGCAAGATCGCCTATATCGACCTGATGAAGGTCCGCGATCCCGACAAGAAGGCAAGGAAGCCGCTCAATGACGGCGTGCTGACGTTCCCGTTCTTCACCATCGAAAACGTCGACCGCGTCGACGATACCCACATCATCGTCGGCAACGACAACAATCTGCCGTTCTCCTCGAGCCGCGATCCGAACAAGGCCGACGACAACGAGTTCGTGCTGCTGGAAGTGGGTGAGTTTTTGAAGGCGAAGTGAGCTCTCTGGTCTCCCTCTCCCCGTTCTTCACGGGGAGAGGGTCGGGGTGAGGGGCTCTCACCGCGAAAGCAGTGTCAGTTGATAGACCTGTACCCCCTCACCCGAAATCCGCTATCGCGAACTTCGACCTCTCCCCGCAAGCGGGCCGCAAGCAGGGAGAGGTAAGAAGAGACCTACTCCTTCCGCGTCCGATAATCACCAAACGTCGTGTCGCGCTGGTCGAGCTGTGACTTTACGCTCGATCCGTCGCGGCGGAATGTCGACATGTAGTTGCGCGAAGCTTCCGTCGTGAACGCCAGCGCCTGGATTTCGGTGCCGGCGCGCATCGCGGCGCGGGCGCCCATGATCTCCATCGCGCGGTGCACCGAGCGCTTGTTGAGCTGCTGCAATTCAATCGGCACTTTGGCGGCGCGCTCGGCGAAATCCAGCGTGCGCGTATCTAACTCTTCGAGCGGAAACGACCGCGTCGCAAAGCCCCATTCGGCGGCCTCGCGGCCGGACATCGCGTCCCCGGTCAGCATCAGCTCCATGGCGCGGCGCATGCCGACCAGCCAGGGGTGATATTGCATGTCGGGCGGCGACATCAGCCGCACGGGCGGATAGCCGATTTGCGTATCGTCCGCGACATAGACGATATCGCAGGCGGTCGCGAGCTCCGTGCCGCCGGCAAGGCAATAGCCGTGCACCTGCGCCACCACGGGTTTTGCAAGATCCCAGATCCCGAACCAGCCCTCGACGACGTGCCGCGACCATTGGCCAGGGCCGGCAGCCGAGTGATAGGGCTGATCGACGCGGTTATCCGCCGACAAATCGTACCCTGCGGAAAAGCAGGGACCAGCGCCGCGAATAATCGAGGTCGAAATGTCAGGATCGCGATCGGCCTGTTCCAGCACCTCGAACACTTCCGCCCGCAGGCGGTTGTTGAGCGCGTTGCGCTTTTCGGGACGATTGAGCGTGATGCGCCGGACCCGCGGCCGGGGATCGTCGACGAGAATGTGTTGGTATGGCATCGGTGGCTTCTCCCTGTTCGCGGGACCTGTTGGGCGGTCCTTAGCTTGATGCCGATATCAGAGAGGAAGTCGCAAGCTGCGGCAAGGCCGCGGGATGCAGACCAGCACCCCACGGCCTTTGCTCACCTTCCGTCATGCCCGGCCTTGTGCCGGGCATCCGCGTCTTGCTTGCCTCCATGACGAAGACGTGGATGGCCGGGACATAGGCGAGCGGAAGCGACGCCGTGCTTCAGACGGCTACGCCCGGCCATGACGAGCTAGCCCGCCGGGTTCATGACCACGCCCTTGTCCTTGGGCCAGCGCACGCGCCAGGCAAAGCCGATGTCGCGGACTTCGCCGGCCTTGGCCTCGAAGGCCCATTCCAGCACACCGCGCTTGTCGCGCAGGTTGGTCGTGGTCGGCGGCGTCGAGGATGACAGCATTTCGACCTGGATGTCTTCGTTCTCGCTGACCGGCAGCTGATCCTCGACCGCGACTTTGATCGGGAAGTCGTGGCCGTTGCGGATGGTGGTCTTGAACGAGCGCTCGTCGGTCTTCGACGTGGTCACGATCAGGCCGGCCGAACCCTCGTTGCGTTTGATTGTCGTGCGCTCGATCTTGATCTTGTCGTCGGCGCCGAAGCCGAGGCGGACGGTTTCGTCCTTGCCGGCGGCGGCCATCTGGCCGCGGCCGACGAACACGCCGTCGCGATAGATCGCGACACGGCCGGGCAGCAATGGCGCGTCTTCGGTCTGCTTGAAGCTGGCTTCCAGGAACGCGGTCGGATCCAGCACCGGCACCGCGCGGACCGCAAGATCGGGCGCGATGATCGCAGAGGAGACGCGCAGGCTCTTTGCGCCCTCGCTGGCGCCGAGGCTGACACGGCCCGGAATTTTGAACACCACCTGGAAGCCGCTGACTTCGGCGGCGGCCTGCTGCTCGTCGGCACGCTCGGACATTGCCTCTGGCGCCCGTTGCGCGGGCGCCGCGCGTACCAATGGCTTGGCGGCATCCATGCCGCCGCTGACGGATGCGGCAGCCCGCGGCGGCGGCGGATATTGCACGATCAGCGAATTCAGGTCCGGCGCCTTGCCGCCGCGCGCGGTGCGCACGGTGGAAACGGCAAGCGCGACATTCGACCAGTCCTCGCCGGTGTTCTGGGTGATTTCGGCGCGGCGCACCAGTTCGAGCGCGGGCTTGCGGTCTCTGGCGCCGGTGTCGAGACGGGCATCGTACAGCGGCGTCCAGCGCGCGTTGCGCACCGCGTAGGTCACCCGCAGCGTGGCCTTGGTCGCAGCCGCGGCGGCGAGCTCGATCCGGACCTCGAGCTTGCTCGGCGGCTTCTGCGCCCGGTCGGCTTCCAGCCGCGCGATTTCGCGGTCGAGCTCGCGCTGCTTGCGTTCGGCGTCGCGGATCGCGCTGTCGGCGGTAGCGACTTCCTCGGCCACGGCGGCAAAGGCCGCGCGCCATTCGGCAATGGGACGCGCCTCGCCCTTGTCACCGATCCCGGCCGGCGAGGCATCGGCAAACCGCTCGGCGAATTTGCGTCGCGCCGCGGCTGAATTGATCGCGCCCTGCAGATCGGCGCGCTGGTCTTTCAACGCCTCGATGCGCTTGTCGAGTTCGGGCAGATTGACCGGCGGCGCCGCGCGCGGCGGCTTGGCATCGATGGCGCCAATGGTGAGTTTTGCCCCCGCCTCGCCCTCGACCCGCAGCGAGGACGGATCCAGCGTCAGCGGAAAATCCTTCAGCACGGCCGAGTGGTCGCCGGCCGGAAGATCGACGGTGATGACCCGGGTGATGCTGGCGCCGTCGGGATAGACGGTGACGGCATCGACGGCCGAACTGGCTGATACATCGGCCGCCCGCACCGGTGCTGCGGCCAACGCCGCAACCACGACGAGGCTGGTCGTCACAAGGCACTTGGCTGAACACTTGGCTGAAAATCGCATTGGTTTCCCTCTCCTAAGGCCGCCTGCTGACCGGCGACGCAAAAAAACTCCCACCACCCCTGGTGATGAGACGTTGCGAGCGAGGAACTGGTTCGATTGGGGTTTCGGTGAGGCAGCGCCGCGGCGGGATCGCGGCTGATGGGGCTGACGATCGCCGCGAGCGGCCGGTTCAGGGCCCGCCGCGATCGTCCACTGCTGAAATCGGTGGCGGTGTCAGGCCGCCCGCACCGAGTTCAGGAATTTGCCGACTTCGAGCTTCAGGCGGTTGCTGTCGCCCGACAGCGATTGCGCCGCCGAGTGCACCTGCTCCGAGGCCGCCCCGGTCTCGCTGGCGCCCTGCCGGACGTCGGTGATGTGGGCGCTGACCTGGCTCGTTCCCAGTGCCGCCTGCTGCACGTTGCGCGAAATTTCCTGCGTCGCCGCACCCTGCTCTTCCACGGCGGAAGCGATCGTCGACGAAATCTCCGACAGCCGCTCGATCGTGCCGCTGATGTCCTTGATGGCGCTTACCGAATCCTCGGTCGCAGACTGGATGCCCGCGATCTGCCGGCCAATGTCGCCGGTTGCCTTCGCCGTCTGTTCGGCCAACGCCTTGACCTCGGACGCCACCACGGCAAACCCGCGCCCCGCGTCGCCCGCCCGCGCCGCCTCGATCGTCGCGTTCAGCGCCAGCAAATTGGTCTGTCCCGCGATGGTGTTGATCAGTTCGACGACATCGCCGATACGCGCGGCGGCCTTGGACAATTCGCCGACGCGATCATTGGTCTGGTGCGCCTGGCCGACGGCCTCATTGGCGATCCGCGCCGATTCCTGCACCTGGCGGCTGATCTCGTTGACCGAGGAGGTCAGTTCCTCGGTGGCGGAGGCCACCGACTGCACATTGGCGGAGGCTTCTTCGGAAGCGGCCTCGACCATGGTGGTCAATTCCTGCGAACGGATGGCAGTCGACGTTAACACGCCGGCGGAAGCTTCCAGCTCGGTCGATGCCGACGACACCGTCTCGACGATCTCGCCGACCGCGCCTTCGAACGCGTCCGCCATCTTGATCATGTCGGCCTTGCGCTCCTGGGCGGCGATCTGGTCCTGCCTGATCTTGGCATCCGCCTCGTCGCGTGCCTTCTGCTCGGCGTTGACCTTGAAGGTTTCCACGGCCTGGGCGATTTCCCCGATCTCGTCGGCGCGGCCAAGACCCGGCAGCACGATGGCGAAATTACCCTTGGCAAGCTCAATCATGGCCGCCCTCATCGCCGACAGCGGTTTTGAAACCGACCTGCCGATGAAGAAGCCCGCCGCCAGAACCGACACGGCGATCATCAGGATGGCAATCTCGATCATCCGCTGAATGCTGTCGCGTTCGGCGACGTTCAGGCGGTCGGCCTCGGCCTTGATGCCGTTGACCGATTTCGATACCTCATCGATGACCGGCTCGACCGCCGCAAAGGCCTCCGACATCGCCTTGAGTTCACCGGCAAGCATCAGGGCCTGCACCATCCAGGCCTCGAAATCGCGCTGATAGTCGGCAAGCTTCTGCTTCAGCTCGGCCTTCGCCGCTTGCGGAATATTCGTAGCCTCCAGCCCTGCGAGGAATTCCACGTTCCGCTTCTTCATGTCGTCGCCGTATTTACGGTCACGCCGCAGCATGAAATCCTTCTCGAGCCGGCGCATCCTCAACATGGTGATCAGCAGCGCGGACTCATTCAGCGGCTCAATCCGCGATTCGATATCGTGGACCGAGGCGCGCAGCCGGCCTTCAAGCCCGGATTTTTCGTCGAGGCCAAGCTGGCGCTTCTGCTCGACGACCGCGGTGAAATGCGTCTGGTATTTTTTCAGCGAGGCGCTCATCGCCTCGATCTGGCGGGCCAGTTCGGGCTTGCCGACGGCGACGATCTTGCCGTGCAACGCATCGATATCGGCAGCAACGGCTTTGGCAATCTCGATCTGGCTGTCCGCCTTCTTCGCGTCATTGCGCAGCAGGAAATCCTTTTCGGCGCGGCGGCCTTCCAGCAATTCGACTTCGATCTTGCTGTTCAACTCCGCGATGGTGCGCGCCTTGTCGGCGGCATCGCGGTATACCGCCATGGCCTTTTCGCCATACATATGGATGCCGCCGATCAGAACGACACCGAACACACCCACGACGCCGATCGCGGTAATCTTGTGAGTTAACCGCAGAGAGATAATCCGCATCCTGATCCCCTGATGGGCATGGTTACAAAAACGTAAACCCGCCCATCAGGGATAGCGCTCAGTTGTGCAACTTTCGGTAAATTTCCGGATACGTAAAATTACGCGCAATTTGGAAGCTATGCACGCTACAGTGCAAAAGCGTTGAACTTCCGAGGTCGCCCGGAAGAGCGAAACGAGCACCTCCGGGAATACCAACGCCTCTCGAAAGACCAGCGTCTCTTAAAAAACCAACGCCTTGGCCTGCTTGACCTGCGGCAACGCCTGCACCTTGGCGAGCACGTCGGCCGGAATTTCACCGTCGATTTCCACCAGCGCGATGGCGTCGCCGCCCTGCTTGACGCGGCCGAGATGGAAGGTCGCGATGTTGATCTTGGCGTCGCCGAGCAAACCGGCAAAGCTGCCGATGAAGCCGGGCTTGTCCTCATTGGTGACATAGATCATCGACTTGCCGAACTCGGCATCGACGCGGATGCCCTTGATATCGACCAGCCGCGGCTTGCCGTCGTGATAGACGGTGCCCGACACCGAGCGCTCCTGGCGTTCGGTGATGACGGTGACGGTGATCAGGCTTTCGTAATCGCTCTGCGCCGCGCGCACGATTTCGTCGACCACCATGCCGCGTTCCTTGGCGACAACCGGCGCCGAGACCACGTTGACGTCGCCCAGCATCGGCCGCAGCAGACCGGATAGCACCGCCGAGGTGATCGCCTTGATCTTCATTTCGGCGACATGGCCCTCATAGGTGATCTGCACCTTGAGGATGCCGCTCTCGGTGAGCTGGCCCGCGAACGAGCCGAGCTTCTCGGCCAGTTCAATGAACGGCTTCAGCTTCGGCGCCTCTTCGGCGGTGATCGAAGGGAAATTGACCGCGTTGGAGATCGCGCCGGTCAAAAGATAATCCGACATCTGTTCGGCGACCTGCAGTGCGACGTTCTCCTGCGCTTCGGTGGTGGAGGCACCGAGATGCGGCGTGCAGATCACGTTGGGATGGCCGAACAGCACGTTCGAGGTAGCGGGCTCCTCGATGAAAACGTCGAAGGCGGCGCCCGCGACATGCTTGGAATTCAAGGCATCGACCAGCGCCTGCTCGTCGACCAGGCCGCCGCGGGCGCAGTTGATGATGCGCACGCCCTTCTTCATCCTGGCGATGGCTCCCGCGTCGATGATGTTTTTTGTCTTCTCGGTCAGCGGCGTATGCAGCGTGATGAAATCGGCGCGCTTCAAGAGATCGTCGAGCTCGACCTTCTCGACGCCGATGTCCTTGGCGCGCTCCGGCGACAGGAACGGATCGAAGGCGATCACCTTCATGCGCAGGCCGAGCGCGCGGTCGGCGACGATGGCACCGATATTGCCGCAGCCGACCACGCCGAGCGTCTTGGCCGTGATCTCGACGCCCATGAAGCGGTTCTTCTCCCACTTGCCGGCCTGCGTCGAGGCGTCCGCCTGCGGAATCTCGCGTGCCAGCGCCAGCATCAGGGTAATCGCGTGTTCGGCGGTCGTGATCGAATTGCCGAACGGCGTGTTCATCACGATGATGCCCTTGGCGGTCGCGGCGGGAATCTCGACATTGTCGACGCCGATGCCGGCGCGGCCGATCACTTTCAGCTTCTTGGCCTTCTCGATGATCTTGGCAGTCGCCTTGGTCGCGGAGCGGATCGCAAGCCCGTCATAATTACCGATGATCTCGGCGAGCTTGTCCTTGTCCTTGCCGAGATTGGGCTGGAAGTCGACATCGATGCCGCGGTCCTTGAAGATCTGCACGGCTGCCGGAGAGAGAGCGTCGGAGATGAGAACTTTGGGTTTGGACATTGGTGTGATCCTTGCCTTCCCTATAGGGAGGGTCGGCCTGCGGGGCCGGAATGGGTGAATGTCTCGGAGCGATTTCTTCTCCCTCTCCCCGTTCTTACGGGGGAGAGGGGCAGCTACGGGCAAGGTGCCAGCGGAGAGAGCCCCTCACCCGGATCGCTCAGGCGCGCAATTGCGCTGCCGAGCGATCCGACCTCTCCCCGTAAGAACGGGGGAGAGGTTAAAAAGAAAACTCAAGCCGCCTTCGGCAACGCGGCCTTGGTCTCGGCGAACGCCCAGTCGATCCACTGCGTCAGCAGCGCGACGTCGGAGGCTTCCACGGTGGCGCCGCACCAGATCCGCAGGCCCGCCGGCGCATCGCGGTAATAGGCGAAGTCGTAGCCGGCGCCTTCCTTCTCCACCAGCGCGACCAGCTTCTTGGAGAAGTCGGCCTGCGCGTCCGCCGTCAGCGAGGTGATCGCGGGATCGACGAACTTCAGGCACACCGAAGTGTTGGAGCGGATCGCCGGATCCTTGGCCAGGAAGTCGATCCACGGCGTCCTGGCTTTCCAGTCGGCCAGCGCCTTGGTGTTGGCGTCGGCGCGCGCGATCAGCGCCTTGAGGCCGCCGATCGATTTCGCCCAGTTCAGCGCATCGAGATAATCCTCGACGCACAGCATCGACGGCGTGTTGATGGTCTCGCCTTCGAAGATGCCTTCGTTGAGCTTGCCGCCCTTGGTCAGGCGGAAGATTTTTGGCAGCGGCCACGCCGGCTTGTAGGTCTCCAGCCGCTCCACCGCGCGCGGCGAGAGGATCAGCATGCCGTGCGCGGCCTCGCCGCCCAGCGCCTTCTGCCAGGAGAACGTCACCACATCGAGCTTTGCGAAATCGAGCGGCTGCGCGAAAGCGGCGGACGTTGCGTCGCAGATGGTGAGGCCTTCGCGGTCGGCCTTGATCCAGTCGGCATTGGGCACGCGCACGCCGGACGTGGTACCGTTCCAGGTGAAGACGATGTCGGAGGCGGGATCGGCCTTGGAAAGATCGGGGATATCACCATAGCCGGCGTGCAGCTTGGTGACGTCCTTGAGCTTCAGTTCCTTGACGATATCGCTGACCCAGCCTTCGCCGAAGGATTCCCAGGCGATGGTGGTGACCGGGCGCGCACCGAGCAGCGACCACAGCGCCATTTCGACCGCGCCGGTATCGGACGCGGGCACGATGCCGATCTTGTAACCGGCCGGCACTTCAAGCACTTCGCGCGTCAATTCGATCGCGAGCTTGAGCTTGGCCTTGCCGACCTTCGCGCGATGCGAACGGCCGAGCGCGGCGTCCTTGAGATTTGCGGGGTTCCAGCCGGGGCGCTTGGCGCAGGGGCCGGAGGAGAAATGCGGCACGTTGGGCCGCGAAGCGGGCTTCGCTACGGTCATATTCTATCCTTCCAGATAGCAAGCCTCCCGTTGGGGGGAGGTGTCCCGCGGCGGTGATTAGGGGAATCGCGCCCGATCGTCAAGGAACTTCGGGCGCTTCCGATATGTCCCTGACATCACAGGTGATTGAAGCATCGGCAGCTGTGGACGAGACCGGCTGCTGCTCCAGCAGTCCGGCCGCATCGTTGATCAGCCTGGCGGCCATTCGCCGGCTCGAAGTTTTCAAAACGCTTTTCTCGCCGGCCTGCACGACATATTCGTTGCCGATCCGCACGATCGAAAAATCCTTCATCGAAAATCCCCAGAGTTGCCCACGGCCCCATGGGAGACGCTGACATAGCGGAGACGTTCCTCTCCGTAAAATCACGGAGGCAGAGGTAGTTTATCGCCTGTTAATGGGATTGCAGAGTCACGACTACTCAAGGCAATTGCCTGCGCCGCGACTCAACTTTGCACAAGAATAAAGCTCAGAATCTCAAGGTCATGCCGACATGACTGCGCGCGAACCCAAGCCGTTCATAAAACCGTTGCGCATCGACGCGCGTATGATGCGTCAGCAGCTCGACCAGCTTGCAGCCGTTGGCGCGCGCTTCTGCAACCGCCCATTGCACCAGTTGCTCGCCAATGCCCCGGCTGCGGCAATGGCTGGCGACGCGGACATCCTCGAGCAAACCGCGCGAGGCGCCCTGCGAACTCAATCCAGGGAGGATGCACAGCTGCAGGCAGCCGACGACAGTGCCCTCGCCGTCCTCGACGACCACCAGATGGATATTCCGGTCGCCCGCGACGCGTTCGAACGCGTCGAAATAGGCCTGCGGCAGCGGATCGTTGAGCCGCTCGCGCGGGCCACCGAGCGGATCGTCCGCCAGCATGGCGACGATGTGACCGACATCGTCACGGCGCGCGCGACGGATGGTGACTTGCGAAACGGTGACCATGGGGTTTTCCGGTGAATTCAGCGCGCCGGCGGCAGGCCGAGCGATTTTTCGGTCTCGCCGATCCAGCGGCGCACGGCGGCATAGCCGTCGAGATGGAAGCCGCCTTCATGCGCCAGCCTTGTATAGGCCAGCAGGGAGACGTCGGCGAGCGAGGCGGCGTCACCGACCAGGAACGGCGTGATGGCGAGCTGATGCTCCATCCGCGCCAGCGCCGCATAGCCGCGCTTGACCTTGTCGGGGTCGAGATCGGAGGCAGATTTGCCGAGATAGAACATCTGGAAACGGCAGACCGCGATGTAGGGCTCGTGGCTGTATTGTTCCCAGAACAGCCATTCGTCCATCTTCGCGGCGGCGAACGCATCCGCCGGAATGAGGTCGCTGCCGCGGGCGAGATAGCGGATGATGGCGTTGGACTGCGCCAGCGTACGGCCGTCATCGAATTCGACCGTCGGCACCTGCCCGGCATAATTGAGCTTGAGGAATTCCGTCGTGCGCGTTTCGCTCTTGAGCGTATCGATCGCAACCCAGCTATAGGGCAGCGCGAGCTTGTCGCACACCCACTTCACCTTCAGGCAATTGCCGGAGTTGGTATCGCCGTAGATTTTCATGCGCAGACGCCCTCGTTATGGCGACAGTGCAACAGCCCGCGGCAAATCTGTCAACGGTATCAGGATCGACGACGGACGAGGCCAAGTCTGAGGCCAGATCAGAGCTTGCAGCCCGTCAGAACTTGTAGCCGAGGCCCGCGCGCACCGTGTTGACGGTGGTATCGACACTGGAGGTGAAGCGGAGATATTCCCACTCGGCGCGCAGGAAGAGACCCGCATACAGCATCACGTCGATGCCGAGACCGCCGGCGAACCCCGTGATGAACTTGGAGTTGGCGTTGTCCGTCAGGAACCCGGCCGCCGATAGATTGGGGAGTCCCTGCGTGCCGACATAGAGATAATCAATGTTGGCATCGGCCCTGCGATTAATATTCGCCTGCCCCATCGCAACGCCGACGAATCCATATGGCAGAAAGCCGTCGATGGCGTATCCGCCACGTACCCGCAACGAGCCGTAATCGGTGATCTTCATCGAGGCGCTCGAGGACACGCGCGCTGTCGATATGTAATCGGTGGGGTACTGGAACGAGCGACCCTGGGAACCGCTGTTGGCACCGAAGAAGTTGCCGTGGGTATAGTTCAGCTCGACACCGATGACGGCGTCGCTCCACTGAAAATTATAACCGACGAACCCGCCGTAGCCGCTGCCCTGCATATGGGACTTCCCGAGCAGAGGCCATTGCGAGATGTTGAACTGCGATTCCAGATCGAGATTGTTGAGGAGCTTGGCGAGCAGGTCCTGGCCGGAATTGGTGAAGTTCATGTCCGCCGCACCGTGCGAAACGTGGCCGCCAACATAGACGCCCGACCAGGTGACGGTGGTTCTGCTCAACCCGTCCGTGAAACTGCCGCGTAGAATCGGCAAGTCCGGCATATCGGCCGCCTGCGCGCCAGCCGCCGCGCCACACATCACCGCCACCAGCAAAAAACGACGCATCGCAACGCTCCATCGCACACTCTAACTTGCGTTGATCATCGCTCGTTAACCCTAACCAATCGTTATCGCGGGCTGCGATGGAGCATGATCTTGTCGGAAAAAGCCAACTGCATCGCATGCTTGCGGCACGCGCACGGAGCGACCGCGGCAAAAGCAAAACGGCGCGGGAAGATCCCGCGCCGTTTTCAATTCTTAACGGATGGAAGTCGCAGTTAACCTTTGCGCATCAGCGGCGCCGGCGCATAGACCTGCGGGCTTTCCAGGTTCCAGCGCACGCCGAGCTTGAGGTCATGCGAGGTGATGTTCTTGAAGGTGGTCGGGTTGTTGATGGCGTTGACGCCGTCGAAGCGGCGGAGATCGCCGGTCAGACCGTCGCCCATGTCAAGATAGCGATAGGCCAGTTCGACCGTGAAGTTCGGCGTGACCTTGTAGGCGAGACCGGCGTGCGCCGCCCAGGCAAAATTCCACTTCGCAACATTGTCACCGAAGGCTACGCCTGCGTTGGGCGTATTGGTGTCGGTGAAGTTGGCGATGGAGACCCGCGCACCGCCGACACCGGCACCGATGAACGGTGTCACGCACCACCAGGTACCGAGATCGACATAGGCGTTGGCGAGAACGACCCATTCCGACTTGGTCGCGTTATACGTGTCGACACCGTACGCAGGGCCCAGGTAGGTGAGGTGATCGGTTCCGAAGAACTGCGAATTGCCGCGATACTCACCAGTGACGTCGGCGCGGAACCAGTTGTTGACCTTGTAACCGACGCCGAGCCCGAAGATGCCGGCGGTGCCGAAGCTGTTGTTCTGGCGCGATGCGATGGCATCCGAATCCAGGACGTTGTTGAGACGCTCGACCCGCTGATTGCTGAACCCGATATCGCCGCGCAGATACCAGCCACCGAAGTCTTCGACCACCGGGGGCGGCGCATACTGGGGCGGGGGCGCGATGGCCATGTCCGCGGCGAAGGCCACCGACGACAACAGGGATGCCGCTCCGGCGGCAAGAAGAGACTTAACGCTACGCATTGGCTTCGTCCTTTTGTCCGGTGAGGCGACTGCGGAGGCCTCACATCAAAAACTCACGGGCGGACGATGCCAGCAAATGCTTAAGCGGCGCTTAACCCTAATTTTTAAGGTTGATAATCTCCGAACAATTTTTGCGCGGGCGTTTATGCAGCATGCAACCTGATGCATTTTCGGCACAGAAAATGGCGAAACCGCCATACATCCTAACGATGCGTTGCTGAAAACGACACGGATGCTGACCTACCCGCTTGCTTGCCCGTGTCGTTTGCAAACACTTCGTTAACGCGCGAGCTTCGGCATCTTCGGCAGGAACACGGCGAGCAACCCGAGCGCCGGCAGGAAGGCGCAGAGATGGTAGACAAAGGCGATGCCGGTGTGATCGGCAAGCTTGCCGAGCACTGCAGCCCCGAGCCCGCCGATGCCGAAGGCGACGCCGAAGAACACGCCGGAAATCATTCCGAAGCGATGCGGCATCAACTCCTGCGCGAACACGATGATCGACGACGTCGCCGAGGACAGGATCAACCCGATGATGACAGTCAGCACCGCACTGCCAAACAGGCCGGCATAGGGCAGCGCCAATGTGAACGGCAGCGCGCCGAGGATCGAGAACCAGAGGACGTATTTGCGGCCATAGCGGTCGCCGAGCGGCCCGCCGAAGAACGCGCCTGCGGCATTGGCGGCGAGAAAGATGAAGAGATAGAGCTGGGCTGCCTGGGTCGAGACGCCAAACTTGTCGATCAGATAGAAGATGTAATAGCTCGACAGGCTCGACACGTAGAGCTGTTTTGAAAACAGCAGCGCCACCAGAACCACGAGTGCGATCTTGACGCGGCGCGCGTCCGGCGCATCCGGATGCCGCTCGACTACGGCGGGCTTCTTCGTCGTGATCTGCGGCCGGTACCAGACACCAATCCGCCACAGGATCACGATCGCCAGAAACGCGATCGAGGAAAACCAGGCGATGCTGGGCTGGCCGAACGGCACCACGATCAACGCCGCCAGCACCGGCCCCATCGAGGTGCCGAAACTGCCGCCGAGTTGAAACACCGATTGCGCAAAGCCATAGCGCCCGCCCGAGGCAAGCCGCGCGATCCGCGCCGATTCCGGATGGAACACCGCCGATCCCAGCCCGACCAGCGACGCTGCTATGAGGATGACCGCGTATTGATGCGCGACGCTGAGCAGCAGCAGGCCGAAGAACGTGAACCCCATGCCGACCGCGAGCGAGAACGGCTGCGCCTTCTTGTCGGTGTAGTGCCCGACCAGCGGCTGCAGCAGCGACGCGGTGAACTGGAACGCCAGCGTGATCAGACCGATCTGCGCATAGTCCAGCGCGTAATTGTCCTTCAGGATCGGATAGACCGACGCGATCAGGGACTGCATGGTGTCGTTGAGAAAGTGCGAGAAGCTGATCCCGGCCAGCACGACATAGGCTGGCCCTGCGGCGACCGCCTTGGCGGCGAGCGCCGGCGACACGTCGGGCACCACCACGGGCGCGGTGAGCGCTTCCTCGGAGACGGTGACGGGCTTGTTCAAGGGCGCGATTCCCGAAATATCAGCTGGTGAATAAGGCCCGTTCCTACGCCGCGCGCGGTGCTGCGACCAGCATCAATAGCTAATGGCTGCGATGCGTTGGGGTGCGCTGGCAGGCACTTCTTCCCTTCTCCCCTTGTGGGAGAAGGTGGCGCGAAGCGCCGGATGAGGGGTCTGTTTCCACAGGAGCAGTTTGCGCTTGAGGAGACAGACCCCTCATCCGGCACGCTTCGCGTGCCACCTTCTCCCATAAGGGGAGAAGGAAGAGTCGCCTCGTGCGATAGATTTCAAGCCGCGGCGGCGTGGCCGAGGGCGGTGACGATGTGATCGACCACTTCCTCGACCAGGATGCGATCGTCGCCCTCGCCCATCACGCGGATCACGGGCTCGGTGCCCGACGAGCGGACCAGCAGGCGGCCGCAGCCGTTGAGGCGTTTTTCGCCGTCGACGATCGCGGATTTGACCTCGGCATCGTCAAGCGGCTTGCCGCTGCGATAGCGTACGTTCTTCAGGATCTGCGGCAGCGGATCGAACTTGTGGCAGACTTCCGACACCGGGCGGCGCAGCTTTTGCACCACGGCCAGCACCTGCAGCGCCGCGACGAAACCATCGCCGGTGGTCGCATAGTCGGACAGGATGATGTGGCCCGACGGCTCGCCGCCGAGATTGTAGCCCTGCTTGAGCATCTGCTCGAGCACATAGCGGTCGCCAACCGGCGTGCGCACCATCTCCAGCCCAATGCCTTCGAGGAAACGCTCCAGCCCGAGATTGGACATCACGGTGGCGACGATGCCCGGCTTAGCGAGACGGCCGTCTTCCTTCCAGCTTTGCGCGATCACCGCGAGCAGCTGGTCGCCGTCGACCACATGGCCGCGCTCGTCGACCAGGATCACGCGATCGGCGTCGCCGTCGAGCGCGATGCCGATGTCGGCGCGCATTTCCCGCACTTTCCGACTCAATGCCTCCGGCGAGGTCGAGCCGCATTCCTTGTTGATGTTGAAGCCGTCAGGCTCGACGCCCATGGCAACGACGTCAGCGCCGAGTTCCCACAGCGCTTCCGGCACCACCTTGTAGGCCGCGCCGTTGGCGCAATCGATCACGACGCGCAGGCCGTCGAGCGAGAGTTCGCGCGGCAGCGTGCGCTTGGCGAATTCGATGTAGCGGTCATGGACGCCGTCGATGCGGCGAGCGCGCCCGAGGCTGGCGCTCTGCGCCAGACGCCGGTCGATCGGCTCGTCGAGCAATTGCTCGATCTGCTTCTCGACGTCGTCGGACAATTTGAAACCCTGCGGGCCGAACAGCTTGATGCCGTTGTCCTCGAACAGATTATGCGAGGCAGATATCATCACGCCGAGATCGGCGCGCATCGACTTGGTCAGCATCGCGACCGCCGGCGTCGGCATCGGGCCGAGCAGCAGCACGTCCATGCCGACAGAAGTAAAGCCCGCGACCATGGCGTACTCGATCATGTAGCCGGACAGCCGCGTGTCCTTGCCGATGACGACGCGATGGCGGTGATCGCCGCGCTGAAACACCAAACCGGCCGCCTGCCCCACCTTGAGCGCGAGCTCCGGCGTGATCAGACCATTGGCACGGCCCCGAATTCCGTCGGTACCGAAATATTTGCGGCTCATATAACCCCCAGCCATTCCGCGCCTCTCTTAAAGCCATCCGGCAAGAAGCAGCGAACGCGCACCATAGCGTGCACCGGCCTTATAGTCTCCAAAGCGCTAAAATGGCTTCAAAAAATATGATGAATCATTACCGGCGCCGGAAGTCGCGATCGGCGCGCAACCCATTGAAAAACATGATATTTTTCAATCCATACGCTGCCTGGGTACCCCTTAATCGCGTCGCTTGATGCGATGGTCGCCCTTCGACTGCGGCGGTTGGGTCACATTCACGGCGTCCGAACCCGGAAAGGTCTCCTCCAGCCCCTCCTCCAGGGCCTCGTCCAGCCGGCGCTTCTCGGCGCTCTCGCGGGGCGTGCGAACAGGCTTGGGATGACGATCGGATCCGGTCATGGAATGTCCTCACCGCAGGGTTCCGCAGGCCTGATTTGGCTGACGTATCAACCATGCTAGATGACGACACAGAAAAGAAATTCAAGAAGGGGCCGGAACGTTCATGAAGCACATTACCTGCATCGAAGATCTGCGCCAGCTGCACAAGCGCCGGGTGCCGAAGGCGTTTTTCGACTATGCGGATCGCGGCTCCTATTCCGAGGACACGCTGCGCGCCAACCGCGCCGATCTCGAAGCGATCAAGTTCCGCCAGCGTATCCTGGTCGATGTGTCGAGGCGCGATACGTCGACGACGATCCTGGGCGAGCCGGCCGCGCTGCCGCTAAGCCTCGCCCCGGTCGGATTGCTCGGCATGCAGCACGGCGACGGCGAAATCGCCGCCTGCCGCGCCGCACAGGCCGCCGGCATTCCGTTCACGCTGAGCACGATGTCGATCTGTTCGATCGAGGACGTCGCCGCCAATGTCGACAAGCCGTTCTGGTTCCAGCTTTACGTGATGAAGGACCGCGGCTTCATCAAATCCCTGATCGAGCGCGCGATCGCGGCGAAATGCAGCGCGCTGGTGCTGACCGTCGACCTGCAGGTGATGGGACAGCGCCACCAGGACATCAAGAACGGCATGACGATTCCGCCGGAATGGTCGTTGTCGAAACTGATCGACTTCGCGACCAAGCCGGCCTGGGTCGCCGGCGTGATGCGCGGCAAGCGCCGCACCTTCGGCAACATCGCCGGCCACGTCAAAGGCACCGACGATATCACCCAGCTCTCGCAATGGACCAACGCGCAGTTCGACACCACGCTGAGCTGGAAGGATGTCGATTGGATCCGTTCGATCTGGCCGGGCAAGCTGATCCTCAAGGGCATTCTCGACGTCGAGGACGCCGAGGAGGCCGTCAAGACCGGTGCGCATGCGATGGTGGTCTCCAACCATGGCGGCCGCCAACTCGACGGCGCGCCATCGTCGATCGAGGTGCTGCCGGAGATCGTCGATGAGGTCGGCGACAAGATGGAGATCATGTTCGACGGCGGCATCAGGTCGGGCCAGGACGTGATGCGCGCGCTCGCGCTCGGGGCCAAATCCTGCATGATCGGCCGCGCCTTCGTCCACGGCCTCGGCGCCGGCGGACAACAGGGTGTCGCCAAGGCGCTCGATCTGATCCGCAACGAAATGCTGGTGACGATGGGCCTGTGCGGCGTCAACACCATCGCCGAAATCGACGATCACGTGCTGGCGATTTAGCCCCGCTGTCGTCGCGGACAAGCGAAGCGCGATCCGGGACCCATAACCACAGGCGGACCTGTAAGGCACAGCTGGAGCTACTGCTCGGTGTAACAACAGACAACGGTGGTTATGGGTCCCGGCGTTCGCCGGGACGACTCGTTGAGAGTTCGCCCACCCCTCACATCGACTTCGCTCGTCTCGATCCCACAAGGGGAGAGGGAAGAAAGTCACATCGGCGGGGTCAGCCCGTCGCGGCCGACGCTGACGCGGTTGGTTTCGAACGAGCCGTCCGGCAGCTTCTTCATGAACGCGATCACCTTGGCGCCAGCCTTGAGATCGGACTTGTCGGCGGGGACATAGGTCACCACCGGCGTCTCCGGCGAGACCACAACCTTCTTCTCGCCGCCCTTGTACTTGATCAACAGCGTGTGACCGTCATTGCCGGCTACGGACTGATCCACCGTCGCATTGGTCATGGTGCTGTTGGGGCGCAGATCATACGGCCGCGAGCCCTCGCCGGTGCCGCGCATCGCCTCGGGAAACACGTGCACCTCGACCGCATTCTGGCTGCCGTCCGGTCCCGGCACCGTGGTGGCACCGATGAAGGAGCCGACCTTGACGTCGGACAGCGAGATCTTGGTAATCCCGACCACCCTGATATCGCCGGTCATGTGCAGCTTGACATCTTCGCCGCTGCGCGACTTGACCGCAAGTATGTCGCCCTCAACACCTTCGATGGTGCCGCGAACCCGCGTCGGCGTGGGCGGCTGCTGGGCGATGGCATAGATGGTGGACGCGGCCACCATCGCGGCGGCGAACAGCGGGCGGATGAGCAGATAACGATGCTGGGGCATGGGAGATCTCCGGTGGAGCTCCACATAGCCATTGCCCCCAATATTCCAACTCAAACTTTGTTGAGATCGGCCTCGACGATCGCACGAAGTTCTGATGTCACCTCGGGGCGCTTTCCGAACCACAATTCGAATCCGCGCACCGCCTGGTGCAGCAGCATCCCGAGCCCGTCGGCGGTCTGCAGGCCGCGCCCGCGCGCGGCGACAAGCAATGGCGTATCCAGCGGCACGTAAACGAGATCGGTAACCACGGCGTTCGACGGCAGCCGGGCGATATCGAGTTCGAGCGCCGGCTGGCCGTGCATGCCGAGCGACGTCGTGTTCACCAGCAGCCCGGCGCGCGGCAGCAACTCACTCAATGCATCCCACGCCACCGGCAACACGCTCGCGCCGAATTGATCCGCCAGCGCCTGCGAGCGCTCCCCGGTCCGATTCGCCAGATGCACGCGCTTGACGCCGCGTTCGATCAGCCCGAACAGCACGGCGCGCGCCGCACCACCGGCGCCCAGCACCAGCGCCTCCTCGGCACGCTCCCATCCGGGCGCGCAGGCGTCGAGATTATTGATAAATCCCTCGACATCGGTGTTGGTCGAACACAGCTCGCCGTTCGCGAACCACAAGGTGTTGGCGGCGCCGACCGCGCGGGCGCGGTCATCCGGCTTCGACAGCGCCAGCGCGCGCTCCTTGTGCGGAATGGTGACGTTGGCGCCGACAAAGCCGCGCAGCGAAAGCCGAAAGACAAAGTCCTGAAACTCGTCGGGCGGCACGGCCTCGATGACGTAGCCGCCTTCGATGCCCAGCGTCCGCAGCCAGTAATGATGGATCAACGGCGAGCGCGAATGCGCGGCCGGCCATCCGATCAGGCACGCGGCGGGGGGTCTGATTGCACGGGTCATCGCAGTCAATTCGGCCATGCCGGCGACGGTGTCAATGCCGGGGTGCGGCGGCGGCGATGTCGCTTGCGGCCAGCGCAGCAACTGGTGCGCCTAACCTCTCCCCGCTCCTATGCGGAGAGAGGTCGGATTGCGAAGCAATCCGGGTGAGGGGCATGGCACCATACCCGTCGCGAATTCTGAGCCAGCGGATAGAAGAGCCCCTCACCCCGACCCTCTCCCCGCAAGTGCGGGGCGAGGAAGCAGAGCATCAAACCATCACGCCGCGACCCGGTTCGCGGCGATGATCTGGTCGGCGGCGCGGCCGGTCACTTCGGCCATGCGGTCGAACTGCCGCGTAAAGCCGCCTGCGCCGGCGGTGGCTGATCGCAGCTCCACGATCAGGTCGCCGATCTCGGCCTCCGGCATGGTGGCGCGGACGCAATCCCAGCCGGCCCAGCCCTCGCGGGTGTCGAAGCCGAGGATCTGGCCGCGCCGCGCCGACAGGATGGCGTTGATTTTCGCCGTCGCCTCGGTCGGGCAAACGATCTCCACCATGTGGATCGGCTCCAGCAGCACCGGCTGGCACTGCGGCAGCGCCTCGCCCATGCCGATCCGCGCCGCAGTGCGGAAGGCAAGATCGGAGGAATCGACGCTGTGATAGGAGCCGTCGGTCAGGGTGACGTGGAGGTCGATCACGGGAAAGCCGAGCGGCCCGCGCGCGAGGCTGTCGACCACGCCTTCTTCCACCGCGCCGATATAGTTGCGCGGCACCGCACCGCCGACGACCTTTTCGTGGAATTCAAAACCCGAGCCGCGCGGCATCGGCTTGATTTCCAGCACGACGTCGCCGAACTGGCCATGGCCGCCGGACTGCTTCTTGTGGCGCCCGCGTTGCGTGATCGATTTGCGGATCGTCTCCTGATAGCCGATCGCCGGCGCCTGAGATTTGACGTTGACGCCGAAGCGATCCTTGAGCCGCTCAAGCGCGACGCGCAGATGCATCTCACCCTGCCCCCACAGCACGATGTCGTGGGTCTGCGTGTTGTGGATCATCGTCAGCGACGGATCCTCCTCGTTCAGCCGCAGCAGCGCCTGGCCGAGCTTGACGTCGTCCTTGCGATCGTTCGCCGCCAGCGACATCGCCAGCACCGGCGGCGTCGGCTCGACCCGCACGAGCGAGGCCGGCGCGGTCTTGCCGCTGGAGAGCGTGTCGCCGGTCTTGATGGCGTCGAGCTTGCCCAGCGCCACGGTTTCGCCGGCTTCCGCCGCCGGCCGTTTGCTGTCGTGCCCGCCACTGACCGCGAGGATGCCGGAGACCCTGCCCGCCTCGCCGGACGAGGATTGCAGCGTCGCACCGTCATCGAGGTGCCCGGCGAGCAGCCGCACCAGCGACAGCTTGCCGCCATGCGGCTGATGCAGGGTCTTGAACACATAGCCCAGCGCATCCTTGGGCGAAGACGCGCTGAGGCGCTTGGCGGTCTCGGCCACGCCGGGCGCTTCATGCCGCAACGCCTTCATCAGCCGCAGCACGCCGTTTTCGCGTGTCGCGGCACCCAGCAATACCGGGCAGATCAGGCCTTCGCGCAGTTCGCGCGCGAGATCGTCGAACACCGCGTCACGCGGCGGCTGGATGTCTTCCAGCAGTTGCTCCATCAGCACGTCGTCGTGATCGGCAAGCTTTTCCAGCATCGAGAAGCGCGCTTCCTTCTCGCGGTCGAGATTGCCGCCGTCCAGCGCGATCACTTCCGAGGGCTTGTGTTCGCGGTAGACAAAGGCGCGCTCCAGCGCGAGATCGACAAAACCCTCGATCAATTCGCCGTTCCAGATCGGAATCTGGCGCAAGACCAATGGCACGCGCGAGGCCGGCTGCAGCGTCGCCAGCGTTTCGCGGATGCGCTTGTTGGCCTTGTCGATCTTGTTCAGAAACAAAAAGCGCGGAATGCCCATTTCCTCGAGCTCGCGCAGGATGATCTGCAGTTGCGGCAGCTTCTTCTCATCGGCTTCGCAGACCACGATCGCGGCATCGACCGCCGGCAGCGCGGCGCGCATGTCTTGCGCGAACTCGATCGAGCCGGGACAATCGATAAAGGTATAGCTGTCGCCCATGAAACTGGTAGTGGCTGCACTTAAGGCCACGCCCATCTTGTGGTGCCGCGCCTCGGGGCTGGAATCGCCGACCGAAGTTCCGGCATCGACGCTGCCGGCGCGGTGGATGGCGCCTGTACGCGCCAATATGGCTTCAAGAAGTGTAGTTTTACCGCTCTGGAAAGGGCCCACCAGCGCAATGCACCGTGGACCTCGGGGACTTCTGACGTCTTGTCCCATTGCCGCCTCCTTGTTTGGAGCTCGGCCCATGATTGGGTCGGCGGATCAGATGCTCCGCCCGCGCGTGCGATTTGGCAAGTCAGAAAAAGTTGCTGCGGTGCATCGTGACCGGCGCGGCGGCGGCCGGCTCAACCGCCCCCGCGGCAGCGGGCGAGCGAGAAAAGTTAACGCTCCTGGCGCGAGTTCCAGGCTTTCCAACCCAACGATGCCGTGCCGGCTTGGGTAGCGTAAGCTCAACGGCGGGGGCGCGATCGAAATTCGCGGAACGGTGGCTCGTCACCTTATTTTGTTCGTCGCGACGCTTCGCGCAGTTCGGTCGGCGTTGTGCCGAAACGGCGGCGAAAGCGGCGATTGAAGTAAGGCACCTCGTTGAACCCGCAGGTCCATGCAATTTCACTCACCTTCAATATATCGTGGGCTGCATCCATCAGCATCACCCTGGCCTCGTGCAGCCGCATCTCAAGCACGCGCTCGGCGAAACCAGATCCGCTTTCGGCCAGCAGATCGTTCACGTAACGACGCGACAGGCCCAAACGCTGCGCAACGCTCTGCGACGAGAATTCCGGATCGTGAAAGCCCGATTTGATGGTCGCAAGAACGTCGTGCAATCGTGCCGCGCGCAGGCCGCGCGTCGCGGCGATCGCGGGCGGATCACCGCGCGTGCCCAGCGCGAGCGCGACGAGATCGACAAGCATGGTCTCGATGCGCCGGTCGAGTGCCGGATCGCTGTCCTGCTTCAGCCCCATGACAAACTCGGCATACCGGCCGAGCTCGGCGTCAATTACAGGTTCGGCAATTGCGGCGTCGCCGCCAAATGCTGACTGAGGAAGAAGGGCCCGCTTCACGCGGGCCCACTTTTGATTTCGATTGACAGAATTTATCTACCCGGCCGAAGTTCCAGGCTTTCCAATCCGGCAGCGATGCTGACGCCGACCTGGCCCTGCAGGCTGAGCGGCTGCAGCGCGATCGAGTTCGCCGAGCCGCCAACCAGCACGTTGCCGCCGACGCCGATGCCGAGCGTGGCGCTGCCCTGCGCGCCGACATAATTGCCGGAGAGGCCGCCCGGCCCAAGTTGCGCCGACGGCGCGAACACGCCCCACGCCAGCGCGGATTCCTGGGTGATGCCGAGATCGAGGCCGACTTTACGGATGGTGGCGACGTAACGGTCTTCCGGCATGCCGTCGGCACGCAGCACGCAGCCGAGATTGGTCACGGATCCGACGATGAAGCCGATGCTGGCGCCGCCGCGGCATTCGAGAATGCCGACCTGCACCCGCGCCACCTGCTGCGCATTGGCGCCGGCGATCGAGCTGGCCCACACGGCGATGACGGCAGCGGCAAGGAGAAGGGAGCGACGCATGAAGAAATCTCCAGCTGAAACGATGTAATGCGGGCAGAGGATCGAGAAAAGCACGGACCAAGGGCGCGCGAGCCATTCTATGGCATAACAGCAATTGACGTGCCCTAAATAAAAAAGGCCCGCTCTCGCGGGCCTCTTTCACAAGAACTATCTTCAACCGCGGCGATGATGCCGGCGGTGGTGACGGCGCGGAGGGCCATAGCCGCGGAACGGCTCCAGCTGGATGTCGGCAATCCCGGCGGCGACGTTCAGCCCGGTCTGGCCCTGCACGCTGAGCGGCTGCAGCGCGTAGGAATTGGCCGGACCGCCGACCAGGAAGTTGCCACCCCCGCCGATACCGACCGACGCGTTGGCGCCGACGCCGCCGTAACTGCCGGCGAGATCGCCGCGGCTGACGCGGCTGTTCGGCGCGTTCACCGCCCAGGCCAATTGGGTCTGTGCGGTGATGCCGAGATCGAGGCCGTAGCGGCGCACGGTGGCAATGTAAGGCTCCGGCCGACGGCCTTCACTCTTGAACACGCATTCGAGGCTGGTCACGGAGCCGACGACATAGCCGACATTCTGGCCTCCCTGGCATTGCAGGACGCCGGCGCGAACCGCCGGTGCTGCATCCGCGCTCGCGATCGGCGCAACGAGCGCCGCGATCGCGATGCCGAAGGTCGTAAAACGTTTTCCGAAGAGCATGAGTCGTCCCCACTTGATGAACTGAATGTGCGGGGGGACAGGAAGGAAGCGCCGTGTCCAAAACATGGCGCTTTGCAAAAAGAAGACTTCAAAACATCATGCGGTTCACGCGTGATGTGATTTGACACGCCTTTTTTCTGACGCGTTTTCTTTGCGCGTTTCTTTACAGAAATTTTTGGAAACAAACCGGAACCTGTCCCGCATCATGTGCGGAACAGGCTTCGCTTCAAAACGCGTTATCTCAGATTGCCGCAAAAGCGCTGGATGCGTTTGCAGGCGTCTTCGAGATCGGAAGTCTTGGTGGCGTAGGAAATCCGGAACGCCGGGCCAAGCCCGAACGCGGAACCCTGCACCACGGCGACGCCTTCGCTCTCCAGCAGTTCCGTGACGAAGTCCTCGTCATTTGCGATCACCTTGCCCGACGGCGCGGTCTTGCCGATGGTGCCGGCGCAGGACGGATAGACGTAGAACGCGCCCTCGGGCCGCGGGCATTCGATGCCCTTGGCCTGGTTCAGCATCGACACCGCAAGGTCACGGCGTTCCTTGAACACCTTGTTGTTCGCGGGGATGAAGTCCTGCGGACCGTTGAGCGCCTCGACTGACGCCCACTGCGAGATCGACGACGGGTTCGAGGTCGACTGCGACTGGATCGTCGCCATCGCCTTGATCAGTTCGGCCGGGCCGCCGGCATAGCCGATGCGCCAGCCGGTCATGCAATAGGCCTTCGACACGCCGTTCACCGTCAGCGTGCGGTCGTACAGTTTCGGCTCGATCTGCGCCGGCGTGGTGAACACGAAGTCGTCATAGACCAAATGCTCGTACATGTCGTCGGTCATCACCCAGACGCTTGGGTGCTTCACCAGCACGTCGGTGATCGCCTGCAACTCGCTGCGCGAGTAGGCCGCGCCGGTCGGGTTCGACGGCGAGCACAGGATGATCCATTTGGTCTTCGGCGTGATCGCCTTTTCCAGCGCGTCGGGCTGCAGCTTGAAGCCCTGCTCCGCCGTGCACACCACGGACACCGGCACGCCGCCGGCCAGCGCCACCATTTCCGGATAGCTCACCCAATAGGGCGCCGGGATGATGACCTCGTCGCCCGGATTGATGGTCGCCATCAGCGCGTTGTAGAGCACCTGCTTGCCGCCGGTGCCGATGATGATCTGGTTCGGCTTGTAGGTCAGGCCGTTCTCGCGCTGGAACTTGGCGATGATCGCCTCCTTCAGCTCGGGAATGCCGTCGACCGCGGTGTACTTGGTCTTGCCGGCCTCGATGGCGTGGATCGCCGCCAGCTTGATGTTGGCGGGCGTGTCGAAATCGGGCTCGCCGGCGCCAAGGCCGATGACGTTGCGGCCGGCCGCTTTCAGCGCGCGTGCTTTATCCGTGACCGCGATCGTCGCGGACGGCTTCACACGGTCGAGCGCAGCGGACAGAAAAGGCATCATCATCTCCTGGAATGGCATGTGTGGGCACACTTGGTGCCCGTTTCGGGAATGATCCGCGATTCTCAATGTTGGGATCGGCGCACCCTAAAGCGCTCAGCGCCGCATCGCAAGAAGCTTGGCCCGAAAGGCTCAAATTTTACGGGGTCGCAGGCGCGATCGGCGCAATATTTGGGAAAATTCTGCGCCGAAATGACTCATATCTGGCCAAGGAAACCCGCGACGGAAACCGGCGCGGCCGCGATGGTGTTGACGGCGATCATCCCCGGCCCGCACGCCGCGCCGGGATCTGGCTCTCCGACGCGATCAGGTGCCGCGATGGATTGCTCCGAGGTCAATTCAGAATAGACGTCGATCCATCTCGCAGAGATTTCAAAATCCGGGCCTGCACGTATCGACGACATCGCGAAAGCTTGAAGCGTTTTGATCACAAATCCCGACCACGTGATCCCTGCGTCGAGGCATGACGTTCTGCGCGCGTGCAGTGCGGTAGAGGTTTTCGACTTTTTCCATAATGCGGGTCTTGCGACGCAACCCTAACGGCATCATTGTTTAACCGCGTTGCGGCGATCCGCGCGCGAAAGACGTGCAACTGATCGATTGAAATTCATACGATGTACAAGCTCTATTCGATGCAGCGCTCCGGCAACAGCTACAAGGTCCGCCTTGCGCTGTCGCTGCTCAAGGCGCCGTATTGCGCGATCGAAGTCGACATCCTGCGCGGTGAAAGCCGGACGCCGGATTTTCTGGCGATGAATCCGAGCGGACAGGTGCCGCTGCTGGAAGTCGCCGAGGGACGCTACCTCGCCGAGTCCAACGCCATCCTCTGGTACGTCGCCGGCGGCACCTCGCTGGCGCCGGAGTCGCGGGTCGAACGCGCCGAGGCGCTGCAGTGGATGTTCTTCGAACAGCATGCGCTCGAGCCCAATCTCGGCGCGGCCTATTTCTGGCTGTCGCTGGTCAAGGGCGGCCGCGACCTGCAGACCCACGCATTGGAGGACTGGATGGAGCGTGGCTACGCCGCGCTTCAGGTGATGGAAAACCATCTCAAGACCCGGGCCTATTTCGCCTCCGACCAGCTCACGGTCGCCGACATCGCGCTGTACGGCTACACCCATGTCGCCGACCGCTGCGACTATGACCTCGCGACCTTCCCCGCGATCCGCGCCTGGCTGCGGCGGGTCGAACAGACCCCCGGTTTCGTGACCATGGACTGGCGGCCGGATGCCGAGGTCGATGATCCCGCCAGCATCGCCGCCGGAGCTTAAGGCACGGGTCGCGATTCACGTTCGCTTGAAGAGGCGTCCAAAGGTTAAGGACAACGGGAATAACGTTAACCTTTGCCGTGATTTCGCCATTTTTGGCACTCGCGTGCCCCAATATTGCCGGCCACGATTGTGAAATTCCCGGATGCCGCGGGTGATTCGCCCGCGTCCTGAAGGATTTAGACCCATGACACGGTCGCCCGGCACGGCCGGCTTCGAAACCCGCCCAGCGCCAGTCGCTTCCGCCCGACTGACCAACGCCATTGCCGCCTCTCTGGCGATCGGTACGCTGTCGCTGTGCCTTGTCGTCGCGCTGACAGTGCTCTCGATCAAGGTGACCATGGCCATGCCGATTCCGGCGTGACTCCGGCATTTCCTGATTGGACCTTTTCCGAGCGCAACGCGCGATGATTGGCATCGCGGGCGGACGAAGATGAAGACACCTGTCGGACTTGTAACCGTGGCGCTGACGGCAGCGATCCTGCTGACCGCGACCTTGGTGATCGCCACCGGCACCCGCGGCGAAGAGACGGAGTTTCCGTCATCCGCCGGCGGACTCGAAGTCCGCACCTTCGCAAGGGGTCTGGCCAATCCGTGGTCGCTGGCGTTCTTGCCCGACGGCAGGATGCTGGTGACCGAACGGCCCGGCCGAATCCGAATCGTGTCCGCGGAAGGCCAGCTGTCGCCGCCGCTCAAGGGCGTGCCCGACGTGTGGGCGTCCAGCCAGGGCGGCCTGCTCGACGTCGCGATCGATAAATCCTATGCGCAAAACAAGACGATCTATTTCTGCTTTGCGGAGCGGACCAGCGGCGGCGGCCGCACCGCGATCGCGCGCGCCAAACTCAATGACAGCGGCGGCCGCCTCGACGAAACCAAAATCATCTTCCGCCAGGAAGGGCCGCTGTCGTCAGGAATTCATTATGGCTGCCGCATCGTGCAGGCCGACGACGGCAATTTGTTCGTGACGCTGGGTGACCATGGTTCACATCGCGAGCAGGCCCAGGAGCTCGGCAATCATCTCGGCAAGGTGATCCGGATCGCACCGGATGGATCGCCCGCCGCCGGCAACCCGTTCATCGGCCGCGCCGGCGCCAAGCCGGAAATCTGGAGTTACGGCCACCGCAACGGACAGGGCCTGGCGATCAACCCGGCGTCGGGCGACGTCTGGGAAGTCGAGCACGGCCCGCGCGGCGGCGACGAGCTCAACATCATCAGGGCGGCCAGGAATTACGGCTGGCCGGTGATCGGCTTCGGCCTCGAATACAGCGGCGGCAAGATCCATGAAAGCACCGCCAAGGACGGCATGGAGCAGCCGGTCAAATACTGGGTGCCGTCGATCTCCCCGTCCGGCATGCTGTTCTATACCGGCAAGCTGTTTCCAAAATGGTCCGGCAGCCTGTTCGTCGGCGCGCTGTCCGGCAGCATGCTGGTGCGGCTGTCGCTGAACGGCAACGGCGTCGCGGGCGAAGAGCGCCTGCTGCAAAATCTGCACGAGCGGATTCGCGACGTCAGGCAAGGCCCGGACGGCGCCCTGTGGCTGCTGACCGACAGCTCCAACGGACGGATCCTGCGGGTGACGCCTTCTGCAAAGTGAATGAAATGAACGCGTGAACGGAAAGCTGCGACCAAGCTTCAGGGCTCCCCGTTTTCGGAAACGCAACGCATGAACCGGCGCCAGTTTGTTTTCGCCCTGTCAGGAGCCCTGACACTGCTCGCCGCCACGCGGCCCGGCCGCGCCGAATGCGGCGGCCTCAGCGTCAGGGAATTCGTCGATACCACCTATTACAAGCAGGCGCGCCTGCACGCCGCCAGAACGCCGCTCGGCAACGACGACTTCTACGCGCTGTTCTCGCCCGGCATGCGCCGGTTGATGCAGGCGCCGCGGCAATATCCGAAGAACCAGACGATCGGCCCGCTGCTCAACGCCTTCTTCGGCTGGGGCGTGCTGCCGGGCGCCGAGATCAAGGTCGGCAAGGTCGAGCACCATTCCGGCGACGAGATGGGGCCGGCCACCATCCGCGTCGAGATCGAGCATCGCGGCCAGCCGCACCGGATCCTGGTTCACGTCATCGGCCCGGACGACGATTGACGCATTGCCAACATCATCTATGATTCCGGCAAGAGCCTGCTCGATCATTACCGAAGCATCACCGGCGGCTAGGATTGCTTTTTTTGTTTTGACGCGTTTTCTTGACGCGAACCGGTGCCCACTTCGCTTTGAAAACGCTTTGCTACCATTTGTGAAAAATCAAAAACGCCCCGCCGGCAATCAAGAGAAAACCCAAAGCGTGATTCCAGGCCAGCGGCTCCTTCAGGTACAGCGTCGAGAAGCCTGCGAACACCACCAGCGTGATCACTTCCTGCATGGTCTTGAGCTGGGCCGCCGAATAGACCGCGCTGCCCCAGCGGTTGGCCGGCACCGCCAGCCAGTATTCGAAGAACGCGATCCCCCAACTCGCCAGGATGATCAGCACCAGCGGGCTTTGCTTGAATTTGAGATGGCCGTACCAGGCAAAGGTCATGAAGACGTTGGAGGCGAACAGCATCAATATCGGCAGGATCTGCGGGGAGACGGTCGGCATGATGTCCTCTTGTGAATTTGGTGCGCTAGCGACCCGGGCAGAACCCGTTCCATCGGTTTTGATTAGCATTTGAATTCAAAATCGCGAAAGCTCTGCGTGCGCGCTCAAGTCCGTCTTAACGACAGAAAAAGATAGTTCGCCGCAAAACGAAACATCCGTCACACTGCGTGCCTTATTCTCGACGCAACGGGAACGGCCTCAAACGGCCGCTCGATCAACGCCTTGGTCAACGCCTTGGGAGGCAGCGAGAACCGGCATGCAGTTCGACTGGCGCGCCATCTCCGGTCCGGCTCTGACGACAGCGACGGCGCTCGCCGCCTTCCTGGTCGACCGTTATGTCATTGCGGTCCCGAACCCCGCACCGCTGTTCGTCTGCATCGTGGCATTGGCCAGTTCCGTCAGCGGGCTCGCCTCCGGCCTGACCAGCGCCGCGATTGCCGTGGTGTCCTCGGCGCTGTTCTTCCTCAACCATCGCGCCGTGCCGGGCTATGACGCCTCCGACCTGATGCGCATGCTGCTGCTGGCGGCGACCGCGGTCGGAACCGCCGTGATCACCGGGATGCTGCGGCAAAAATGGATCGACGCCTTCGCCTGGGAGCAGAAGCACCATGCCACCGCGATGCGGCTGTCGGCAGCCCTCGACCAGGTCGATATCGGCATCGTGCTGCTCGATTCCGACACCCGCGCCGAATTCATCAACCGCGCCTTTCGCGACTATTTTTCGCTGTCCGACGAGCAGGCCGACGCCAAGCCGCCGTTCATCGCGCTGATGTATCACGGCCGCGACACCGGCGCCTACGAGCTGCCGGAAGACGAATTGAGCCTCTTCATCGCGCAGCGCACCGAGATGATGCGGGCCGGCGATTCCACGCCGATCAACATCAAGATGGCTGACGGACAGGTGCTGCGCTTTTCCTGCACGGCGCTGCCCGATGGCGGGCGCATGCTGAGCTATACGCCGGTCACCGATCTCGTCCGCCATACCGACGACATCGGCAATGCCGATTATTACCGCTCGCTGCGCGGCGGCGGCGAACGCAGCCTGGCGCGGCACCTGCGCGCCGCCGAATAGCAGCCGCGACGCGGCAACGCCCCTCCCCGATTGATCCGTTGCGGTGGCGCCTGTAGGCTGGCGCCATCAGCCAGCGCGTCGACGACGCCGCTCCCTTCCCGAAGCTCCCTTGCCGAATACGGAATCAAACATGCCCGGCGACGTAACGATTCGTTTTGTCACACGACAGGATTACGCAAAATGGCTGCCTTTGTGGGACGGCTACAACGCGTTCTACGAGCGGACGGGACCGACCGCGCTCGATCCCGCCATCACCGCGATGACCTGGGCGCGCTTCTTCGATGCCTACGAGCCGGTGCACGCTTTGGTCGCCGAACGCGACGGCGAACTGCTCGGGCTGGCGCATTACCTGCTTCACCACTCAACCACCGCGATCGAGCCGACGTTCTACATGCAGGATCTCTTCACCAGCGAAGCCGCGCGCGGCAAGGGCGTCGGCCGCGCGCTGATCAACGACGTCTACGAACAGGCCAGGCTCGCCGGATCGCCCCGTGTGTACTGGTTCACCTACAACACAAATCACACCGCGATGCAGCTTTACGACAAGGTGGCGGAGAAGACCGGGATTGTCGTCTATCGCAAGGTGTTCTGACTGGCCTGTGGATAAATCCAGATGTCACCGGGGCGTAACAAAGCCCGGTTAGGTTGCGCCTGCGTTTGATCAGGCCCCCCGTCTCAGATCACGCGCCCCCAAGCGGCCCCCGTCAGTCGCCGCGTCTGACCGGGGCCGCATCTTTTTCGCAGCACTTTCAGACCCTTTACGCCGAGCTACGCCGGCACCGCTGCTCAGGCATGCCGTGCGCGGTCAATCCGCATCTTGCGGGCTCTGGGGTGCGCGGGCCACAATGCGGCCTCCTCGCCCACCCACAGGATCTCCCATGCAAATTCGCAATCTCGGCGGCTCCGGCCTGCGCGTTTCCGCCGTCGGCCTCGGCTGCAACAATTTCGGCCAGCGCACCGACCTCGAAACTTCGCGCAAGGTGATCCACAAGGCGATCGACCTCGGCATCACCCTGTTCGACACCGCCGACATCTATGCCGGGATGGGCGGTTCCGAGACCGTGCTCGGCACGGTGCTCGGCGACCGCCGCAAGGACATCGTGCTGGCGACGAAATATTCCAAGCCGATGAGCACGGACGGCACCAAGCAGGGCGCCTCGCGCCGCTACATCATGTCTGCGGTCGAGGCCAGCCTGACGCGGCTGAAGACCGACTACATCGATCTCTACCAGCAGCACGATTACGATCCCTTGACGCCGATCGAGGAGACGCTGCGCGCGCTCGACGATCTCGTGCGCCAGGGCAAGGTCCGCTACATCGGCAATTCGAATTTTCCGGCCTGGCGCATCGCCGAGGCCGAACTCATCGCACGGCAGATGAACGTCAATCGCTTCGTCTCCTGCCAGGACGAATACAGCCTCGTGGTGCGCGGCATCGAACAGGATCTGCTGCCCGCAGCCAAGGAATACAAGCTCGGCCTGCTGCCGTTTTTCCCGCTGGCAAGCGGCCTGCTCACCGGCAAATACAAGCGCGGCGCCGCAGCCCCGGACGACACGCGCTTTGCAAAAGCCCCGGCGCTGAAGGAGCGTTACGTCACGCCGCGCAATGAAGACATCGTCGAGAAGCTGCAGGCCTTCGCCGACAAGAGCGGCCACACCATGCTCGAGCTCGCCTTCTCCTGGCTCGCCTCGCACCCGCAAGTCTCCAGCGTCATCGCCGGCGCCACCCGCGTCGAACAGGTCGAGCAGAACGTGAAAGCGATCAGCTGGCAGTTGAGCGCTCAGGAGCTCGCGGAGATCGATGCGATTACGAAGGGGTAGGCTGCAGTGAACTTACGAAGATGAACAGATTTCAAAGCGACCTTCTAAAGGAGCTGATCGACCTGATATCGCCCGCAGGGGTTGGCGATGTGTCGATTTCAATCACGAAAGGGTCAAACGAGCCTGTCGTCGAAGCGAAATTGATTTCGCGGCAGCTTTCTTTTTGGATCTACGAAGACGGAGCATCTCTCCTTGGAGACGGTATCGACATTCGATTCGAAGCCGAAAGCCATCGCGAACCGTCTGCGCTCGCCAAGGTTTTTCTGGAGAAGGTGAGCGAAGTCTTGAAGGAGTGCTCGAAGTAGGATTGTCATTCCGGGATGGTCCGCAGGACCAGACCCGGAATCTCGAGATTCCGGGTTCGCATCTTCGATGCGCCCCGGAATGACGTTACCCAATCACGCCATCAACCCCTTCATCGGCTTCACTGACGCGCTGTCCGGAAACACCGTCTCCGCCAGCACGCGCTCGGCCAGCCCGAACTGGTCCTGCAGCACACCCTTCATGACCGCGCGCAGGTCCGTGGTCGGGGCGAGGTCGCGGGCCTGATAGAGATTGGCTACCTTCAGCCCCGGCCAGTCCGCGATCACCCGGCCGCCCTTCACCGCGCCGCCGGCGAGCAGCGCCACGGTGCCGGTGCCATGGTCGGTGCCTGCGGTGCCGTTGATGCGCGCGGTGCGGCCGAATTCAGTGACGACCACCACGACCGTGTCGCGCCAGCGTGCGCCGAGCCCGCTTTCGAACTCGGCGAGCGCGCCGTCGAGGCCCGACAACAGCTGCGCCAAGCGGCCGACCGGGCCGCCTTCATTGGCGTGGGTGTCCCAGCCGTCGAAGGCGAGCGCGCCGATCCGCGGACCGTCATCGGCCGCCATCAGCTTGGCCGCGCCGCGCGCCACCAGCCGCATCGCGGCAACACCATTGGTGCCCGGCTTTGGTTTCATGTCGTCGCCTTGCGCCGCCTTGTCGAGCGCAAGGCCCTGTGTCAACGCCGCCGCCAGCGCCGGATCGCGGTGGCGATAGAGTTCGATCAGGCGCATTGCGGTGTCCTCGGCGGCCTGCGGCAACGCGACCGGGGTCCAGCCGACGGTCGGCGCCGCGCCGCGCAGCACCAGCGGCGTGGTCGGGCCGACGCCGAGCGCGCTCGTCACGCGTTCGCCTTTCGGCAAGTTTTCCAGCGCGCGGTTGAGCCAGCCGGATTGCACCCGGCCCGGTCCGGCAAAGCCGCTTTCGAGCACATCCTGGCCGTCGAAATGCGAGCGCTCGCGATAGGAGGTCGCGACCGCATGGATCACCGCGGCCTGCTTCTGGCGGTACATCCGCGCGAATTCAGGCATCGCCGGATGCAGCGCGAAGAACGAATCCAGCATCAGCGCGGCGTTGGGTCCGCCGGGCGTCAGCGCGATCGAGCCGTGCAGGCCGGCATAATCAGGGTCGCCGATCGGGGCTACTGTCGCAAGGCCGTCCAGCGCGCCGCGCAGGATGACGACGACCAGACGTGGATCGCGTCCATTGGCGGCACGCGCGAATTTCGGCAAATAAGCCCAGGCCGCAAAGGAAGCGCCGCCGAGCAACACCGCACGGCGCGAAGGAGATGTCGGGCTTTCGCAGCAATCCGTTTTCGCTAATGTCGTTTCCATTGGCGTCATCTCCTCTGGAATTCCGGCGACATCAATAGCAGCGCCAGCGCCTGCTGCCGCGATTCCGCGCGCTCGACCGTGCGCCTTGTTTCGATCGACGCTGCGTCCGCAGCGACGAGTTCAAGCAGGTCGCGCGGATCGATGGTGTCGGCGAGGCGCGAGGCGATCTGCGCCGATATATCGAGCCGCAGCTTCATGCCTTCAGGGGCGGCCCATGCTGCGTTGCTGTCGGGAAAACCGTTCGGGCCGGCGGGTGCCCATAATGGCTGACCCAGCACGTTGAGGCCGTTAAGATAGCGGCCGGGATCGCCGGGGATTTGCGCCAGCAAGCGGCCGGACGCGACCAGGAATTCATACGGCGAGCGCACTTTGGTCAGCGGCGCCTTCCAGGCTTCGTCGGAATCAACCAGCGCCGTCGCCAGCGCCTTGAGATCGCCGTCGGTCTTGCCGAATACATCGGCCAGCCGCGCCACCAGCGCCGGCGGCGGATCGTCGGCGACGAAATGACGGACGAATTTGGTGGCGATGAATTTTGCGGTCGAGGGATGCCGCGCGAGATCCGCCAACACCGCCTCGCCCTGCGCCACACCATTGGCGTCGTAAATCTTGCCCATCACGGCATGCGCGCCGGGCTGGTGCGCATTGGCGTTGAAGACGAAGCTGCCGGGGGCGCCGAGCTGGCCCTGCCGTCCGGCATAGGTCCACCCCGTGATGATGCGCGCCAGCGACGTCACGTCGTCCTGCGAATAGCCGCCGCCGACGCCGAGCGTATGCAGCTCCAGGATTTCGCGCGCGAGATTTTCGTTCAGGCCGCGGTTGCGGTTTTTCCCGGCGCGCGAATCCGGCCCCAGCGATTGCTGGTTGTCGAGAAAGAACAGCATCGCCGGATGCTGCTCGACCGCCTTCAGCATGTCAGCGAAGCGCCCGAGCACGAAGGGCCGGATCGCTTCGCGCTCGAACGAGCCCGCCCACATCCGCGCCACCCCGCCCTTGTTGGCGGAGATACAAAAATGATTGGACCAGAACACGACCAGCCGCTCGGTGAACCCGCAATCGGCGATGACGGCCCGTTGCAGCCGCGCCAGCGCTTCGGCGCGAAACGTCTTCTGGATGATGTTGAGCGGTTGCGGCGGCGGTCTCGGCGCGGCAGGCTGCATCGTCTCGGGAGGCGTCATCGACGCATTGGCGTTTTCCTGCGGCTTTGCCGGCGGCTCCTTCGGCGCCATGTCCATGGCGATGCTGTTCAGCGACAGGTTTCGCCGTTGCCCTTTCGCCTCGACAGGCGGTTGCGGTCCCTCGGTCGCGGCTGCCGGCGCGGATTTGGCAGCCGCGCCGCGGCCCTGCTGGATCTCGAACTGATAGTCGAACACCGCCTTGCCGAGCGCCGCGGTCGACCGCAAACCCGGCACCTCAAGCAGCACGCCGTTGGGCCGGCTCATTTCCGCCTTCACGAAACCTCTGGGATCGGAGGCCGCGTTGACCAAATCGCCCGATGCGCCGCCGCGCGCGCCGAATCCGAAGCGATTGAGCGCCACCAATGCGGCTTGCGAATCGCGGGCCATCGGATTTCCCTCAGCACGTCCCCGGTATATGATTTGCCGGCAAGCATAACGCCTTTCGGGATGAACCCCGAATTAAAACCCGGTTAGAAAACGCCTCGTTTCATGACAAATCGATCTGACAATCCTCCCTCGCGGCGCCTCGCCTGCGCCGGCTGCGGCACCGAGTTCTCCTGCAGCCTGTCCGGGCCGTGCTGGTGCAGCGAGGAAACTTTCCGTATGCCGATGCCGCTGGACGGCAGCGATTGCCTGTGTCCGGCTTGCCTGCGCAGGGCGGCGGCGCGCGCCCCGAGCGCGGCCGTAACGTGACCGAGAGGTGGGACGTCCGGGCCGTTCTGCTCGACATGGATGGAACGCTGCTCGACACCGAGCGGGTTTACTTCGACAGCCTGGTTTCGGCGCTCGGCGCGTTCGGTTATACCGACGATGTCGAGACGCTGTGCCACGCGATGGTCGGCCTGCCCGGTCCGGATTGCGAGGCCATGCTCCATGCCCGCTATGGCGAGGGCTTTCCGCTGCCCGCGATCAACGAGGCCTTCATCGCACGGCGCGACGAAATTCTTGGCGCCGGCCTGCCGCTGAAGCGCGGCGCCATCGAACTGCTCGATGCGCTGCAGGGCAGCGAATGTCCGATGGCAATCGTGACCTCGTCGTCGCGTCGCACGGCGGACGCGCATTTGACGCTGGCCGGGATCCGCAGCCGTTTCGACCATATCCTGACCCGCGACGACGTCACGCGCGGCAAGCCGAGCCCTGATCTGTATCTGCTGGCGGCGTCCAGGCTCGGCCTGAACCCGGAGTTCTGCGTGGCCGTCGAGGATTCCAATCATGGCGTGGCATCCGCGCATGCCGCCGGCGCGATCACGATCATGGTGCCGGATATGGTGCCGCCGACGGAGGAGTCGCGCGCGCGATGCGCAGCGGTGGTGGACGATCTCGGCAAGGTGCTTGAGGTGCTGCGAACGCGCGGTGGGTTTGGACGCCAGTAGCTGCGTTCCCCGGATGCTGCGCAGCACGAAGTGATGCGCTGCTGATCCGGGGTCCATCCATCGGCACAACGTGTGGGTCCCGGCTCTGCGGTGCACCGTGAAGAACGCTGCACCGCGTCCGGGACACGGAAATCAACGCGGGCGCAGACAATCAGCTGGCTATCGCGTCCGCCTCACTTGCAATTTCCCCCGCCCCCGGAGCGCCACCTTGGTCAGCGCATGCGCGGCTTGACCGGCGGTCTCCATATAGCTGGGATCACGGTGCAGCAGGACGACGGCGAACGATCCGTCCAGCAACAGCAATATCTGCCGGGCGAGCTGCGATGCTTCGGCGATCCCCTCCGCCTCGAACGTCGCTCGCAGCCAGCCCTCGAACTTCTTCTTGTGGGCGGCGCCGATCTTCATCGCGGGATGGCCGGGCATGTTGGCCAGCTCCGCAGAGGTGCGCAGGAAGCCGCACCCCTTCCATTTGGGATGCCGGGCCGAGCGGGCGAGATTGCGGAAAATCCGTTCGATTTTAACCGGCAAGCCGCCGTCGGCCTCGGCGAACCATTGCTTGAACAGCGCGAGATTGGGCTGGTCGCGGCCGGCGAGATAAGCCGCCACGAGGTCATCCTTGCTCTTGAAATGATAGTACAGCGTCCGCTTGGTGACGCCGGCCTTCGCCGCCACCGCGTCGACGCTCACGCCGCGAATACCGTCAGCATAGAACAGCGCATTTGCCGCCGCGACGATCCGCCCGCGGGTGGGAGTTTCCGATTTCGCCATGTCTTAAATGTATACTGACCAGTGAATATACACAATGTGATGCCGCGCCTAAGGTGCCACCGACACCGACATTTGCGGAGACCATCATGTCCGACGCCGTGCTGCTCGATATCAAAAACGGGATTGCGCTGATCACGCTCAACCGGCCCGCCCAGCTCAACGCGCTGAACTACGATCTGATCGACCGCCTGATGGCCGCGCTCGATCGTATCGAGACCGACACCGGCATTGGCGCCGTGATCCTGACCGGCGCCGGCGAGCGGGCGTTCTCGGCAGGCGCCGACATCAAGGAGTTTTCGGGCAGCGTTCGGCAGGGCCCGAACGCGGCGATACGCGACTTCGTCCGGCGCGGACAGGCGATGACCGCGCGCCTCGAAGCATTCCGAAAACCCGTGATCGCCGCGGTCAATGGCCTGGCATTCGGCGGCGGATGCGAGATCACCGAGGCGGTGCATCTGGCCATCGCCAGCGACCGGACGCAATTTGCAAAACCGGAAATCAATCTCGGCATGCCGCCGACCTTCGGCGGAACCCAGCGGCTGCCGCGGCTGGCCGGGCGCAAGCGCGCGCTGGAACTGCTGTTGACCGGCGACGCCTTTTCGCCCGCGCGGGCGCTGGAGATCGGGCTCGTCAATTCAGTCGTGCCGCATGATGAATTGCTGCCGGCGGCGCGCCAACTGGCTGAGCGGATCATGCGTCACTCGCCGCTTGCGGTCGGCAGCATCATCACATCAGTTACCCGCGGCTTGAACATGACCATCGGCGAAGGGCTGCAAGTCGAGAGCGAGCAGTTTGCCGCCATGGTGCCGACAAGCGACCTCCGCGAAGGCCTGGCCGCCTGGATCGGGCGGCGGCTGCCGAGCTATCGCGGGCGGTGATGTCGCGTGCGCCGGGCTTCGGGATTGCTTCGCCTGCGCTCCTCTCCTTCTGTCATGCCTCGCGCAGGCGGGGCATCCAGTACGCCGCGGCGATCGTGAGGACCACGACCGCCTGCGTTTACTGGATCATCCGCCTTCGCGGATGATGACACCAAGTTTGGCGGGATACGCGCCCTACCGCACCACTGCAGCGGTCTGCCCGAACAACACCCGGCGCTCTTCCTCGGTGCGGTTGACCGGCTGGCCGAAATTCGGATTGACCTCTTTGGCCAGCGCGTAGGCGCGCTCGGTCGCGGGCCGCGCGCGGATGGTTTCCAGCCAGCGCTTCAGATGCGGGAAGTCGTCGATGTTTTGTTCCTGGTTCTTGTAGGGCACGATCCAGGGATAGCTCGCCATGTCGGCGATCGAGTAATCACCGGCGATGAATTCGCGGTCGGCGAGGCGCTTGTTGAGCACGCCATAGAGCCGGTTGGTCTCGTTCACATAGCGGTCGATCGCGTATTTGATTTTTTCCTGGGCGTAGTTGCGGAAATGATGGTTCTGGCCGGCCATCGGCCCGAGCCCGCCCATCTGCCAGAACGTCCACTGGATCGCATCATAGCGGCCATAGAGATCTGATGGCAGGAACTTTCCGGTCTTCTCGGCGAGATAGAGCAGCATCGCGCCGGACTCGAACACCGAGATCGGTTTGCCGCCGCCCTTCGGCTCATGATCGATCATCGCCGGAATCCGGTTGTTCGGCGCGATCGCCAGAAACTCCGGCTTGAACTGTTCGCCCTTGCCGATCTGCACCGGGAAGATCTTGTACTTCAGCCCGGTCTCTTCGAGGAACATCGTGATCTTGTGGCCGTTCGGCGTGGTCCAGTAATGAAGGTCGATCATTGGCACGGTCCCGCGTTAAGGAGATTGCACGCATCGCAAAAAGGATGCGGATGCATGAATGTGGTCGGGTCACGCCGTGAAGTCAATGGAATTGGTCCCGCGCGCGCGAATGTGATGACTTCCCGCACGCGCGCGAAACGATCAATTCGCCCGGCCGTGCTCCCGCAGGAAATTCTTGCCGCCTTCGGTAATCGCGACGCGCACGCCGAGGCCGGCCACGTGCTGGCGTGCGACATAGCCGCGATCGACCGCATCTTCCCAGATCGTCAGCCGCGGGCATGAGGTGCGCCAGGTCTCGATCACGTCGGCATAAAGCCGCGGCTCGCGCCCTACCCATTCGACGAGATCGAGCACCAGTGCGTCGGTCGTCTCCGTCATCGGGCCCTCCGTCGTTCGAAATGCCGTCGCTATCAAAATGCCATCGCGCTGGAGCGCGTGACCAGGAGCCAGCCGCCATAGAGGATGTAGTAGCTGGCAACCGTCGTGATGAGCCGTCCCGCCCAGGTGCGGAACTGCGCGTCGCTCATCGCTTCCAGAATGCGCCGGGCCAGCGTGGTGCCGAGCATCGAGGCTGCGATCGCAACCGCCGCCAGCACCGGATCGAGCGACGCGGCCTGGTCGATGATGCCGCCGAAATAGACCAGCTTGACGAGATGGCTCGCGACCTGGCAGGTCGCCTTGGTCGCGACGATCTCGCGGCGGTCGAACTTGCCGCCGAGGAAGAACGTATCCATCAGCGGACCGGACACGCCGGTCATTAGCATCAGGCCCATGCAGATGAAGCCGTAAAAGCTGCCCTGCCAGATGCTGCCCGGGTTCGGCTTCAGATTCGCCGGCATCAGCCGCGCCATGAACGGCGTGACCCCGAGCAAGAGCAGCGCGATCGGCTTGTCCGGCACGTAGCGCGAGAGCGACCAGAGCCCGAGCGCAAGCGCGCAGCCGATCAGATACACGAACACCGGCCGCCAACGGATATGCGCGCGCCACAGGAAGGCGCGCCAGCCATTGGACGCCATTTGCGTGATCGCATGCAGCACCATCGCCGTCGGCAGCGGCATCAGGGCCAGCAGCACGCCGATCAGGATCATGCCACCGGCCATGCCGAACAGGCCCGACAGGAAAGCTGTCGCGACCATCAGCAAACCCAGAGCTGCGATCAAAAGCGGCGTCATCTTGAATCTCCGAACGTACTTCTGCCGCGCTTGGACGGCGCGTGCAAACTGAGTTATCTTGCCCTGGCATCAGTTTTCCTGAGGGTTCGAATGCGGCGGCTGCTCTTCCTCAACGGCATCAAGGCGTTCGAGGCTGCGGCGCGGAGCGGCAGCTTTGCGGCGGCAGGCAACGAACTCAACGTATCGGCGGCGGCGGTCAGCCGGATGGTGCATCTGCTGGAAGACCGGCTCGGGGTCGCGCTGTTCGAGCGCAAGGCCAACCGCCTGGTCACGACGGCGGCGGGGCGCGCCTACCAGAGCGGGCTGACGCCGATCTTCGACGCACTGGCGAGCCTCACCGCGCAGGTCACGGCACCCTCCACCGTCCGCGTGCTGACGATCGGCGTCGGGCCGACCTTTGCGATGCGCTGGCTGATCCCGCGGCTCGCGGATTTTCACAAGCAGGAACCCAACATCGACGTCCGCATCACCACCGGCGGCGCGGCCGCCCCGTTCGGCGAGGACTGGAGCTGCGGCATCCAGCTCGGCGACGGCGAATGGCCGGGGCTGATCGCCGAGCCGCTGTTCGCGGCCGACCTGCTGCCGGTCTGCGCGCCCCGCCTTGCCGGCTCGCTCAAGCGGCCCGGCGATCTGAAGGGGCCGACGCTGCTGCGCGTCGCGCATTCGCCCGACGATTGGCCGTCATGGCTGAAGGCGGCCGGCGTCGCCCGCGTCAGCGCGCGCGGCCCGCAATTTCAATTCTATGGCCAGGCGCTGCAGGCCGCGGTCGACGGCCTCGGCATCGCGATGGGCATCCGCCCCTATATCGACGACGACCTCGCCGCCGGCCGGCTGGTGGCGCCGTTTGCGCTGAGCGTGCCCAAGGGCATGCGTTGGTATCTGGTCTATCGCGAATACAGCACCGGCCAGCGCGACTTTGTCGCGTTCCGGCGCTGGATCATCCGCGCAGCGGCCGAGCCAGCCGCCCGCCGCAAGGGCCCACGCCATGCCAATTGAACGCATCGATACGCTTGTGATCGGCGGCGGCCAGGCCGGGCTCGTGATGAGCTACCGGCTGAAACAGCGCGGCATTATGCACCTCGTGCTGGAGCGGGCGCGGATCGCCGAGCGCTGGCGCAGCGAACGCTGGGACGGGCTGAAATTCCAGTTTCCGAACTGGTCGGTGCAACTGCCGGATTTTGCCTTTCCGCACAGCGATCCCGATGCGTTCGCCACATCAGGCGAGATCGTCACATTCATCGACGCCTTTGCCGAATTCATCGCGCCGCCGATCCGCTGCGGCGTCGAGGTGACCCGTTTGAAACGCGGCAACGCCGGCTTTATCGCCGAATGCACGGATGGCACCATCGAGGCCAGCAACGTCGTGATCGCGACCGGGCCCTATCAGCAGCCGCTGGTGCCGGATCTGCTGCGCGATCATCCGGCGTTTCAGGTCCATGCCAGCGCTTACCGAAATCCCGGCCAGCTGCCACCGGGCGCCGTGCTGGTGGTTGGCGGAGGCGCGTCGGGCGCGCAGATCGCCGACGAACTGCACCGCGCCGGCCGCCGCGTCTTTCTTTCGGTCGGCCAGCACACCAGAATGCCGCGGCGCTACCGCGGACAGGATTTGACCTGGTGGTTCGGCGCCCTTCGCCTGTTCGACATGACGGCGGAGCAGCGCGGGCCGATCCGGGTCAATCCGTCGATCACGGGCGCGTATGGCGGCTACACCATCGACTTCCGTAGATTCGCCGCCGACGGCATCACGCTGCTGGGAAGGGTCTTGGCGGCGCGCGATGGCGTACTCGAGATTGCCCCCGGCCTCGCCGAGAGCCTCGCGACCGGCGATGCCTATTACGCAGGTTTCCTCGACATGCTGGACGCGCATGTCGAACAGCACGGCCTCCATCTGCCCGCTGACCCCGCCGCCCGTGCCGTGCTGGCCGATCCACCCTGCGTCACCGAGCCGATCCGCCGCCTCGACCTCGGTAAGGAAGACATCCATGCGGTGGTCTGGGCCACCGGTTACGGCGTCGATTTCAGCTGGATCGACCTACCGGTCCGGGATCACAGCGGGGAACCGGTCCATCGGGGTGGCGTGTCAGAGGTGCCGGGGCTCTATTTCCTCGGCCTGCCGTATCTGTCGAAACTGTATTCTGCCTTCCTGTCGGGAGTCGGCGACGATGCCGCCGTGCTCGCCGATCACATTGCCGCCCGCCGCTGAAGTTCCCGCTTCTCGGAAAATGCGCCGAGATGTGAACCGGTTCACACCGGCTTTCGCAAAACCATGGTCTGCTTCCCCCGGGACATCCCGTGAGTTCAGCCATGATTTACGGCGGCTTTGAAATTCAGTCGTTCGAAGCGGGGAGAGGGCAATGGCACGCCAGGATACAACGAGCCGATCTCGCGCCGGTCGTCATCGATGGCTTGTCGTTTCCGACGCTCGAAGTCGGCTTTGCATGGTCCGATCCGGAAGCGGCGATCGCGGATGCGAAAGCCCATATCGACCACAACCGGCAGCGCTACACGGCGGCGGCGTCGGTCTGAAGCAGGCGGATGTGATGACGCAAGCCGAACCCGAACCGGCGAAGCCATCGTCCAAGGTGATGTCGAACTGCCCGCAATGCAGCGCCTCCCTCGCCGTGCTGCGCATCATCCCCGGCAAGGCCGGCGCCGAATACTGGACCATGCGCTGCACGAAGTGCGGCGGCATCCATCTCGACATCGTCAAGGCCGATTCGCCTGCCGCGACGGGTGCGGATTCCAGTGACGTCTTCGCCTGACGCTGACATCTGCTGACATTGGAACGGCCTGAATCGGCCGTCCAAACAACACCGGCTTTGCCCTTTTTTCGCGCGCCGATTGGCCCCATATTCGCCCCATGGCGAAGAAACCCGACTCCCCAAAAAAATCAGGCAAAACCCCGAAATCCAAAGCGCACCGGCCGGAAGTTCAGCCGATCGGGCCCGCTTTGGCGGAACTGCTCAATCCCGCGATCAACCGCGGCGATGCCGGCATGGGCTCGGGCACCGGCCTGCAGCCGCCGCCGGATAATTCGAAGGATCGCCGTTCCGGCGGCGAAGCCGCCGTGCATCGCGCGCGATCGTCGACGCCGAAGAATTTTCCACCAAGTTCCGCCGATCCCTATCCGCAACCGCTGCGCCCGAATCCGCAGCCGCCGGGCGCACGAAGCAATCCGGATGGCCTCGACGAAGCCCCGCAGGCCAATTACGGCACCTCCGCCACGATCCCGACGCTCGATCCGGAACTGGCAAAACAATTCGGTTTCACCACCGAAGAGGAAGACGCCGCCGCGCTGGCGCGGCCGCCGCGCAACAAGATGGAGGCGCTCGGCGTCCAGGCCACCGCCGATGCGCTGGAAGATCTGATCCGCGAGGGCCGCCCCGAATTCAAGGGCGAAGGCGGCGGCGTGAAGGTCTGGACGCCGCACCGCCCGCCCCGCCCGGAGAAATCCGAAGGCGGCGTGCGCTTCGAGATCAAGTCCGAATACGAGCCGAAGGGCGACCAGCCGACCGCGATCAAGGAATTGGTCGAGGGCATCCAGCGCAACGACCGCACCCAGGTGCTGCTCGGCGTCACCGGTTCCGGCAAGACCTACACCATGGCCAAGGTGATCGAGGCGACGCAGCGCCCCGCCATCATCCTGGCGCCGAACAAGACGCTGGCGGCGCAGCTCTATGGCGAGTTCAAGAGCTTCTTCCCCGACAACGCCGTGGAATACTTCGTCTCCTACTACGACTACTACCAGCCCGAAGCCTATGTGCCGCGCACCGACACCTACATAGAAAAGGACTCCTCGATCAACGAGCAGATCGACCGCATGCGCCACTCGGCGACGCGCGCGCTGCTGGAACGCGACGACGTCATCATCGTCGCGTCGGTATCGTGCATCTACGGTATCGGCTCGGTCGAGACCTATACCGCGATGACGTTTGCGCTGAAGAAGAACGAGCGCATCGACCAGCGCCAATTGATCGCCGACCTCGTCGCCTTGCAATACAAGCGCACCCAGGCCGATTTCACCCGCGGCACCTTTCGCGTGCGCGGCGACGTCATCGACATTTTCCCGGCGCACTATGAAGACCGTGCCTGGCGCGTGAACCTGTTCGGCGACACCGTCGAAAATATCGAGGAGTTCGATCCGCTCACCGGCCACAAGCAGGACGATCTCGAATTCATCAAGATCTACGCCAATTCGCACTATGTGACACCGCGACCGACGCTGGTGCAGGCCATCAAGTCGATCAAGTCGGAATTGAAGCTGCGGCTCGACCAGCTCAACAACCAGGGTCGGCTCCTGGAAGCGCAGCGGCTGGAGCAGCGGACTACGTTCGATCTCGAAATGATGGAAGCGACGGGAAGCTGCGCCGGCATCGAGAACTATTCGCGCTACCTCACCGGCCGCCGACCCGGCGAGCCGCCGCCGACGCTGTTCGAATACGTCCCCGACAACGCGCTTGTGTTCGCCGACGAAAGCCATGTCACCGTTCCGCAGATCGGCGCCATGTTCAAAGGCGACTTCCGGCGCAAGGCGACGCTGGCCGAATACGGTTTCCGGCTGCCCTCCTGCATGGACAACCGCCCGCTGCGCTTCGAGGAGTGGGACATGATGCGCCCGCAATCGGTCGCGGTGTCGGCGACGCCATCAGGCTGGGAGCTGAACGAAAGCGGCGGCGTGTTCGTCGAACAGGTGATCCGCCCCACCGGCCTGATCGATCCGCCGGTCAACATCCGCCCGGCGCGCACGCAGGTCGACGACCTCGTCGGCGAAGTCCGCGCCACCGCGCAGGCCGGTTATCGCAGCCTGATCACGGTGCTGACAAAGCGCATGGCGGAAGATCTCACCGAATATCTGCACGAGCAGGGCATTCGCGTGCGCTACATGCACTCTGATATCGACACGATCGAGCGCATCGAGATCATCAGGGATCTCCGTCTCGGCGCGTTCGACGCGCTGGTCGGCATCAACCTCTTGCGCGAGGGCCTCGACATTCCCGAATGCGCGCTGGTCGCAATCCTCGATGCCGACAAGGAAGGCTTTTTGCGCAGCGAGACCTCGCTGATCCAGACCATCGGCCGCGCCGCGCGCAACGTCGACGGCAAGGTGATCCTCTATGCCGACCAGATGACCGGCTCGATGGAGCGCGCCATCGCCGAAACCGACCGCCGCCGCGAGAAGCAGGTCGAATACAACACCGCCAACGGCATCACGCCCGAAAGCATCAAGAAGTCCATCGGCGACATCATGAACAGCGTCTACGAGCGCGACCATGTGCTGGTGGAAATCGGCGACGGCGGCATGGCCGACGACGTCATCTCAATCGGCCACAATTTCGAGACCGTGCTGAACGATCTCGAAACCCGCATGCGCGAAGCCGCCGCCGACCTTAACTTCGAGGAAGCCGCAAGACTCCGCGACGAAGTCAAACGCCTCCGCGCCACGGAGCTCGCTGTGGTCGACGACCCCACCATCAAGCAGCGTGGCGTGGCCGCAAAAGCCGGCGCTTACGCCGGCACGAAGAAATACGGCGACTCCGCCAATTTGCCGGCCAGCGCGATGAAGAAGCGCGGCGGCTTCTCTTCACCCTCCCCTGGAGGAGGGTCGCGCGCAGCAGGCGCGCGGGGTGGGGTGAAATCTGTCGGCAGCGGCAGTGCCTCCAAAGTCCACAAACCCCACCTGGACGAAATGCACGGCCCGGAGTCCCTGCCCTACCGCCCCAGCGGCGCCAAACCGCGCAAACCCGACATCGGCGGCAACACCAAAATCTTCCAGCCCACCGACTCGCGCCAGTCGGGGCCGGAGTTCGGGCCAGCGCCGCGTTCCAGTGGGGGCGCGCCGGGGCATCGGGGCGGGTGGAAGAAGAGGTAGCGATCAGCCATTAAAGTCGTCATTCCGGAAGCCGCGAAGCGGCTGTCCGGAATCCATACTCCCGATCGTGGTCATGGATTCCGGGTTCGATGCTCCGCATCGCCCCGGAATGACGGTGAGACAGTTCACCCTGCGATCAACATCGCCACCGCCAGCAGCGACAGCATCACCGTGCTCGTGAGCAGTTGCAGCGAAGCCATCGGCTGGGTGCGCCAGCGCAGCACCTTCTCCGAGAAAGACAGGCTGGCATCGAAGAACAGCGGCTCGTAACTGGCCTTGAACAGTTTTGGGTATTTCGGGGCGAGCCAGGGCACGATCAGTGCGTGGAAGAACGAGGCCATCACGACGAAGATCACGGCGCCACGGGGAGGACTGACGATCTGGGCACTGCCGGCAAGTTTCAGCAGCATCGCCGCAACCGCATAGGTCGGCATGGCCTGCAGCAAAGCGGTCAGCGTCATGCCTTCGAGTCGGTTGAGGCTGGGGGATTTCGGCGCAGTGATGGCGTTCATGGCGGCGGCTCCTGTGGTCCTGTTGGGGACGTTGAAGCCGCCAGACTAGGTTGTCGCGCAGAGGCGTGACGTGATGCGCGTCACGCATTCAGCCGTCATTCCGGGGCGTCGCGAAAGCGACGAACCCGGAATCTCGAGATTCCCCGATGCGCAATTGCGCATCTGGGGTTCGCTTCGCGCCCCGGAATGACAGTCACCCCGACCGTCGATTACTCGTGTTCTGCGTCATATTCCCGTGGTCGCCCTGTTCATTGATGTTGTTCTTCTCGTCGTCGCGATGGCCCTTGGTGGTATCGACGGGCACCTTCGGCGTGCTGCCGGGGCCCTTGGGGCTCTGGTTCTCCTCGGGAACGGGCGTAATGGTTTTCTCAAGCGGTTTGGTCATCAGATTCTCCATTGATAGCAGGAGAAACGCGGGACAGGCCGTACTCGTTCCCGGCGTGAACGCGTCCCAGCCTTGCGCCGACCAAGCCAACATGAACTAATTGTTCCCGCCGACTGAAACCGTGATCCGCCCGATGCCGAAATCGTTTGCTGCCATCGTCGCGCTGGCCATTGCCGGCGCCTGCCTGCTCGCCAGCCCGGCTCGCGCCGACGATGCCGACCGCGCGCTGCTGTCGACGTTTTGCGACGCCGCCGATATCGAGAGATCGACCTGCAAGCGGGCGAAGAATTATCCGGATGCGGGAGACCGCGAATGCGACGTCAAGCTGACCGCCGATCGCCATCGCGGCCGGTTCATCACCTCGAGCAATCCCTTGCTGGTGGTCAATTACGAGAGCGGATGCGAGCCGCACGCGACCGATAATGGCGGCGCCGTCGTGTTCGAGCAGATCGGCGGCAAGACCATCTTCAGGAGTTTTCAGCCGGGCTCGCAGGTCAACGACTGCATCACCCTGGCGAAGGGCGCGCAACAGGATTCGCTGATGTGCATCACCAGCCATATCGGTCAGGGCAATCTGGAAACCGGCGTCGCCGAGTTCGTGTTCACCCAGGACTACAGCCGGAACGTCAGTATCTCGCCGGATTTTCTGATCACCGCGGTGGATTCCATTCGCGCCTATGGCGCCAACGTCGTCACCTGCAAGGAGCGTTCGAAATATTTCGAAGTCTCGGACATCAAGGCCGGGCCGCGGCCGCAGACGGTGACCGTGATGGTTCGCCATGCCGACGCGGCAACGATCAGGAAGGCCTGCCGCAAGGGCTTTCCCAAACCGAAGGAAGTCTTTGGCACGCTGTCGCGCGGCGAGGCCTATGTGCCTGAAGGCTACGAGAAGCGCGGCAAATTCATCATCGATCTCGTCACGCGCAAGGTGACGCCGCAGTGAGGCACACTGTCCGAGTTACGTCGTCCCGGCCTTGAGCCGGGACGACGATTACAGTAGCGAACAGCTGCGGCAAAACGGCACGACGGGCAAATCACTTCTGTTTTACGGAAATCATGTCAAGCATAAAATTTCTGTAAATCAAAAATATTCTTGTTGCCGTCCGACCCAAATCAGTGCGCATCTAATCGCCATCCCGTCCTATCAAGAGGGGCGTCGGCCGTCGTCACGACGAGGGGCGGGTCGCGGTGGACGCTGAGGTTGCGATTGACGGTCGTGGCTGAAGCGTACGGCGAAAGCGTGTGGTCCTGGCGCCCGTAACGGCGTTAAGTCCTGCGGGAGCCAACGCTTCCGAGGGGCGACGGTGGCAATAGAGGCCGTCTCACCGGGGAGAGCGCGTCATAAGCCGTAAAGCCATTGCGCAGGGAATGTCGGATGTTCTCCGCTGCCCTGTATGCTCGTGTGCACCATCTTGTTGCACAATCGCACATGAGACCGCGGGTGCAGCGCGCATCCGGCATTCCCTGCGCCCTCTGATTTCGAGGGGGGCGGAAGAATTCCCGCAAACCTCGGGCGCATCGCGCCGCGAGAATGCGAAGCTATATCCGCGTCGTCCCGGCCTTGAGCCGGGACCCATAACCACAGGGAGAAGTTTTGCGAACGGTCTCTGCTACTGAGCTTCATCGAGATCACGCGGTATGGGTCCCGGGTCAAGCCCGGGACGACGAATCATAGACGACGTCGCTCCGCAATAGCTGCGTCGTCCAGGCTGTTTGAAATTCGAATCCAGCTTCACAGCACCGGGCAGGACAAGCGCAGGCTGACCAGCCCCAGCTCAAGGTAGTGAACCGGTTCCGGACTGGCGACGTCAGACTTTGCGCCTGCTTTTGCGGATCGGCCGCCGTGTTATGGCGATAGGAACCGACCGCTGCGAGCCAGGTTGAAACTCGGCGGAGAAAGACGATGACCGCGGACCTGCATCGGCAGCGCCTACTGAATTTCCTCGACGTCTACTATGCCGGCGACATCGAGGGCGCGCTGGCGCGCTGCACCGACGATGTCGAATTCGTCGCCAACGCCCCGGTCGACCTGCTTCCCCACATGGGTCATCGCCGGGGCACGGAAGCGATGCGCGAAATGTGGACCACCGTTCACGCCCGCTATTCGGAGATGCGCTGTGAGGTGCCGATACTGGTCGCCGAGGGCGACAGCGTGGCGGCGAACATCCGGGTGTTCTTCCGCAAGCGCAGCAATCAGCGGATGGTGCAGTTCGACATCGCGGCGTTTTATACCTTCCGCGACGGCCGCATCGCCCAGATCCGCGAGATCATCGACACCTTCGACATGGTCGAGCAGGTGCTGGAGCGCGACGTCAGCGCGATCCTGAGGAACGATAAGCCGGAGTAGAGCCGGCCTTTGGCCCTGGCCCTTCGGCCTATTTCCCCCGCGACATTGAACCTCACCGCCCCGGCGGCGACACACCACAAGGCTTTTTCCGGGGCAAAAGAACATTTGAAGATCGCGTTGCTGGCTCTGCTTGGTTTGGCGTTGGGGGCGCTGGGGGGTGCAGCGCTTGGCATCGGGGCCGGGCTGGCCTGGGTCGAAATCTTTAAAGTCACGAGTTTTGAAGGCTATAACGGCATGCTGGTGTTCTTCACCTTCATGCCGCTGGGCGCCGCGATAGGCGGCATCGCGGGCGCTTTACTGTTCGGCGTGATCGCGTTCAAGGACGCCGAGATCGCCATCGAGCGCGAGCCGGCGCGCCGCCGGGAGCGGTAAAAACGGGCGCCAGGGCGGTAAAAACACGGCGCATCCCGCATTTGTGCAATGCAGAAACGTCGGTTGTATTTTGGCGAAAAACGCCTATTGTTAGTATACCAATGAATTTAGCGACTGGCACGGCGTCGACGCGGACGCCCTGGGCCGTTGCCGTTTGAAATCAGTTTCAAGGACCAATTCAAATGACAGAGCATAGTCTCTGGCGTTTTTCGCGCGCGTTGCATCGTGCGATCAATGAACGCCAGCCCGCCGATCTCGAAGCCCTGCTCGACGAGGACGTCGATTGGGCGATCTATGGCCCGATCGACATGTTTCCGTTCTTCGGCTCGCGCCGGGGCAAGGCGGCCGTGATCGAGGTAGTCAGGCAGATCGCCGAGAACATCCGCGTCCATCGCTTCGACCGCGAGTCGATCATGCTGGGGGTCGATTCCGCCGCATCGATGATGCGCTATTCGCTGACCGCGCTGGATTCCAACAAGCCGATCAGCCTGCGGGTTGCGCATTTCGCGCAGTTCAAGGCCGGCAAGCTGACCAACCTGCGCGTGCTGGTCGACACCTTCGACCTGGTCGAACAGGCGGTGGGTTATCCCATCCATCTGCCGCGAATGGCGGTCTAGCCCACAATCCCCTTCGTCATGGCCGGCCCGAAGCGCGTCGTCGCGCCAGAGGTCGCGGGGACCCACGTCCTCTTCACCAGCCCCTGGAGACGTGGTTGCGACACCAGCGTGACGCGCGCTTCGCGCTTGATCGAGCAGCGAAGCAGCGCCGGCGCTGACGGCCCGGAAATGACGGAATGCGAGGGCGCGCGAATGCGCCCTCGCCATAATTTCGCACCACCGCCGACGCATTCTCTGCCCGATTTGGAATGCGGGCGGGTTATGACTTCCACGACACGATTTGGCTGGATAAGGCTGCCGTTACTGGTGGCCGGCTTCAGCCTGGCTGCGGTACTGGCCGTGGCGGCGCAAACGCCGCCCGCTGATGAAGATACCGAGGAGCCGGCGGAGGAAGCGGCCGACGTCGCGGCGGCGCCTGACGTCGCAGCGGCGCCGGATGTCAATGACCCCGATATCATGAAGGATATCGACGTCTCCAAGCTCGACTGGAGCCAGCTCGATCTCGATGCCGCGCCCCTGACCGGGCCTGCCGCAAAAACCCGCGCCGCGTCGAAAGCCGCGGCCGCGACCGGCGCGGATACGGCCTGGTCGGCGAACGAAAAGGCCAACGGCAGCTCCGCCGTGTCGGTCAAGCAGTCGCTGACCCCGTTCTGGGATGCGCGGATCGGCGCCGACATGACGGTTGCCCGGCAAGGCACACTGACGGCCCAGGAGCTGTTGTCGGAAAAACTCGCCAATGGCGGCAGCCTGCCGCAATCGTCCGGCACCGCCTGGGCCGCGATCACAGCGCCGGGTGTCGGCTCGATCTGGGACAAGACGTCAGTCGAAGCCCGCGTCGATCCCGGCGCGGACCAGGGCAAGCTCGGCACCTCCTTGAGCAAATCGCTGCCGATCGGCGAGGAATATTCGCTCACGCTGCACAACGGCTACAATCTGATCCAGCAGGGCATCGTTCCGGTGCCCGGCATCATCAGCCATCCAACCCGCAGCTATGAGACCGACCAGTCGGCGCGCCTGAGCATCGCCGACACCGGCACCAGCTTCATGGCCGGCCAGACGCTGTCGACCTCGGACGACAAATGGCTGCGCAAGGTCGGCGCCGAACAAAAACTGTTCGACGGCGTCACCATCTCGGGTTCCGTCGGCGAGACCCCGTCGGGCGTCGTTAACAAGAGTTTTGGCGCAGGCTTCAAGCACAGCTGGTAAGCCCCTGCTTCGCCAATCCTTTTCAGAATGATGCAGCATTGCCGCATATTGGCCCAGATGCGGTCAAATTCCACACTACTGATAGGACCGCTTCACTTCGTCGTGCGGGGGACGTCCGCGCTCGCTTTTCGCGAAACAGAGGAATGGCCGATGAACGCTACCAATCGAACCGAACAAATTGAATCAACTGAGGATGTCGTCGACAGCAACCTCGCTGCGGTGTCGGAAGTCGAGGCCGGGATCCGCGACTTCGTCCGCAACGATATCGCCTATCTGCGCCGTCCGCCTGCCGGTGCCGCGGAAACTGTGCCGCTCGATGCCAGCGCAGAGGCCACCGTCAACAACGTCAACTCGCTGATCCAGCGCGTCGCCGGAACCTCGCTTGCTGAAATCGAGAAGCTGATTTCGGAACTCGAGAGCCTGCGCGATCTCCTGCATGCCGAAGGCCAGCGCGTTCAGCGCGAAATCTCCGGCTATGCGCAGCTCAGCCAGGCGGCGATGAAGTCGACGCGCATGATTGCCGACAACGTCACGCAGTGGAAGCGCGCCGCCGACGGGCTGCGCAACAGCTGATCCGGAATCTTTTACTGATTCCAGACCGTTGCAAAAATCCTACACCCGCCGTCTTCTTCAACAGAAGGCGGCGGTTTCGTTTGATCTGTGACTGTTTTGAACTTTATAAGCGGCGCGTCGGGATCAAGGGACGGATGCCCAACGGTAGGCAAACTTCCAGGGATACGAGATGCAAAACGGTCAGCCCAACAACACCCATCCACTGCCGCATTCGGCACATGGCATGGGCACGCTCATGGTCCGGTTCGTCGGACTACTGACGGTTGCGGTGGTGCTGATGACGCTGATCTGGAACAGCTGACCGGCGACGGGCGACCACAGTCGCCTAGTTCCAAGGGCTGGTAAGTGCTGGTATGATCCAGCGCCATGGTTAGCAAAGCCTGACCTTATTGGACGGACGACGTGCTCTCGAGCGTGTAGCCGCCATCGGCATAACCCTTCACCACCATCGCAGTCGTCAGCATCACGCAAAGCGTGACGGTAGCGAAAATAAAGCCGACAAGTTTCAGGTGACTGCGATCTGCCATGGACGTGCCCTCGGTACTTCCCCTAGGTCTCATATGGCAGGCAGAAAGTTCAAAATGTGTTAGCAAATAAATTGCTTCGCAGAATGGTAAACTGCGCCCGGACCAAGACACGGTTCGCTAAGCATACCGGCTCGGGTCAAGAACCCGCATTCCGCCGCGGCACGAACGCGGTGGCCAAGAACGAGTACACCTGTTCGCCGCGCTGGTTGGCGCCGGTATTGCGGGCCTGCAGGATGCCCCATTCGGGACGCTTCTCCGACGTACGCTTGGTTTCGACGACACTCGAAAAACTGACGGTGTCACCGGCCAATACCGGCCTGATCCAGCGCAGTTCGCGAAAGCCGGGCGACGGTCCCCAGACCGCAACTTCCTCGCCGCGCGCAAGGGCCTCCCGCGTCAGGCGCTGGCCGTCGGCGACCAAGAGCTTCATGCAGACCGAGCCGACATGCCATCCTGACGCCGCCAACCCGCCGAACAACGATTGGCGTCCCGCCTCCTCGTCGAGGTGAAACGCCTGCGGATCGAACTGCGCGGCGAATTGCTTGATCAGCTCGGCGGTGAAGGTGAACGATCCGAGCTCACGCCGCGAACCGATTTCAATGTCCTCAAAGAAACGCATCGAAGATCCTATTCCGCCGCGGCATCGGCGCGACGACGCACGATGATCGGCGACACCATCTCGCACAGCGTCACGCCGGCGGCGTTCTTGACCACGCCCTTGAACGTCACGATGCCGGTCTCGGGACGGCTGCGCGAGACTCGCGCCTCCGCGACCTCGATATCGAGCGTCAGATCATCGCCCGGCCGCAGAGGTGAGAGCCAGCGCATCTCGTTGACTCCAGGCGAGCCCATCGACGCGGTGCGGCCGATGAAGCCGTCGAACATCATCCGCATCATGAGCGAGCAAAGATGCCAGCCCGACCCGGAGAGGCCCTTCAGCATCGACTTGGCTGCGGCCGCTTCGTCCAGATGCATCGGCTGCGGGTCGTACTCCGCAGCGTAAGCCAGGATCTCCTCGCGCGTGACGCGGCGCGGTCCGAACGTACCGAAATGGCCGGGTTTGAAATCTTCGAAGGTGAGCATTGTCATGAGGGGATTTTACAGTGCGGAAGCCCGATTGTGGCCGTTATTTGCAGCAATCTCAACCCGCCCACCCGCATGGCTCGTGCCCGACGGGGCGAACACCGTCGCAACCGGTGCCCGCCTTCGGCTTGCTCGGGACCGCATTCGGAGCTAGGCCCTGTGCTCTCAGGAGCAAAGCTGGACGCGAATCACTTTCGACTTGCCGGGAGAACCACCGATGTTCGATTTTCAGGATCTGTTTCAGTGGGACCGTTTTATCACGCCCACGATCATCAAGACCTTTTACTGGCTGGTGATCGGCCTGATCGTGCTGTTCGGGATATCCGGCATTTTCTCAGGGCTAGCTGCGATGGCGATCAGCCCGTTCGGCGGATTCATCGTGCTGCTGTCCTCGATCGCCAGCGTCGTGGTCGGCGTGGTGTTCTCACGCATCGCCGCAGAATTCATCCTGATCGTATTCCGCATCAACGAGCACCTCGGCGCGATCCGCGACCAGGGCCAGACGCACTAGGATCTCTCAAGTATTGAACCTGAAATGCATGACGTCGCCGTCAGCGACGACGTATTCCTTGCCTTCCAGCCGCAGCTTTCCGGCATCGCGTGCGCCGGCTTCGCCACCCAGCGCGACATAGTCGGCATAGGCGATCGTCTCGGCGCGGATAAAGCCCTTTTCGAAATCGGTATGGATCACGCCGGCCGCCGCGGGCCCCTTGGTGCCGCGGTTGATGGTCCAGGCGCGGGCCTCCTTCGGCCCGACGGTGAAATAGGTGATCAGGTCGAGCAGCTGGTAGCCGGCGCGGATCAGCCGGTCGAGACCGGCCTCCTCGAGGCCGAGCGTATCGAGGAACTCGGCACGCTCCTCGCGTGACAGCGTCGCGATCTCGGATTCGATCTTGGCCGAAATCGCCACCGCGACCGCGCCCTCTTTCCTGGCGTGGTCGAACACCGCTTTGGAGAAGCTGTTGCCGTCCTTGGCCGAGCCTTCCTCGACGTTGCAGACATAGAGCACCGGCTTGGACGTCAGCAGGCCGAGCATGCCAAAGGCTCGCTCTTCTTCCGCCTTGCGTTCGAGGAACCGCGCCGGCTTGCCGTCGCGCAGCAGCACCAGCGCGCGGTTGACGAGGTCGAGCTGTTCCTTGGCGTCCTTGTCGTTGCCCTTGGCCTTCTTGGTGAGGTTGTCGACGCGCTTTTCGAGGCTGTCGAGATCGGCCAGCATCAGCTCGGTCTCGATGGTCTCGATATCCGCCAGTGGCGCGATCTTGCCTTCGACATGGGTAATGTCGGAATCCTCAAAGCAGCGCACCACATGCGCCACCGCGTCGACCTCGCGGATGGTGGCGAGGAATTGGTTGCCGAGGCCCTCGCCCTTCGAGGCGCCGCGTACCAGGCCCGCGATATCGACGAAGGTCAGCCGCGTCGGGATGATCTGCGCTGATTTGGCGATCTCCGACAGCTTGTCGAGCCTGGGATCAGGCACCGCCACCTCGCCAACATTCGGCTCAATGGTGCAGAACGGATAATTCGCCGCCTGCGCCGCGGCAGTCTCGGTCAGCGCGTTGAACAGCGTCGACTTGCCGACATTGGGCAGGCCTACGATACCGCATTTGAATCCCATGACGTGTCCTGAAGTCTGTTGCTGGCGGTCGGCGGCGCGTTACACAGCGCCGTCATCGCCCTTGTCTAAAAATCCCTTGGCTTGCAGCGCCAGGTGCACCTTGTTCTGAAACGTCGAAGCACGCTCGGTCGCGAGCAAGCCGGCATTGTCGGCGACCGCCTCGCACAGCGCCTCGACCCAGGGCCGATCGCTCTTGGCGAAATCCGACAGCACGTGGCTGTGTACCAGCTCCTTGACGCCGGGATGACCGATCCCGAGCCGCACCCGGCGATAGTCGTTGCCGATATGCGAGGAGATCGAGCGCAACCCGTTATGGCCGGCAATGCCGCCACCGACCTTGACGCGCACTTTCGCCGACGGCAGTTCGAGCTCGTCCTGAAACACGATGATCTCACCGACCCCGAGCTTGAAAAAGTTCGCGGCTTCCTGCACCGCGCGCCCGGACTCGTTCATGTAGGTCGTGGGCTTGAGCAGGACCACGCGCTCGCGTTCAAGCGTGCCTTCCGACGTCTCGCCCTGAAAACGGCGGCGCCATGGTGCGAAACCATGACGCCGCGCAATTTCATCGACGACCGCGAAACCGATATTATGCCGGTTGTTCGCGTACTTCGTGCCGGGATTACCGAGGCCGACAAACAGGCGCATGACGCGGCATCCCGCGTTCGCTTACTTCTTCTTGTCGCCGCCAGGCGCCTTGGCGCCAGCCGCGGGCGCCTTCGCACCCGCCGCCGGAGCAGCAGCACCCGCTGCGGGCGCAGCAGCCGCACCCGCCGCCGGAGCAGCACCCGGAGCCGCAGCACCGCCAGCAGCAGCCGCCGCAGCCGCCTTGAGTTCTTCGGCGTAGCCGGACGGCGGCACGATGGTCACCAGCGTCGCGTCTTCACGCGACAGCGACTTGACGCCGGCGGGCAGCTTGATGTCGGACAGATGCAGCGAATGGCTGATTTCCAGCGCGCCGGCATCGGCCTCGACATACTGCGGAATGTTGTCGACCGAGCATTCGAGATCGATGGTGTGGGTGACGATGTTGACCGTGCCGCCACGCTTGACGCCCGGCGAGGTTTCGCCGTTCACCACATGCAGGGGAACGCTGACGCGGATGGTGGCGCCTTCACCGAGCCGCATGAAGTCGACATGCAGCGGGAAGTCGCGCACCGGATCGAGATGGAAGTCGCGTGGAATCACGCGGTGCTTCTTGCCCTCGAGATCGATGTCGTAAATCGTGGTCAGGAACCGGCCGGCCAGAATGCGCTGGCGCAGTTCGGCATCGTCGACCGAGATGGTCACGGGGGGCTGGTTGTTGCCATAGATCACTCCGGGAACTCTCCCGGCGCGACGCTCTGCCCGGGCGGCCCCCTTGCCGCTCTGCGGACGCGCGGTCGCCTTCAATTCCTTGACGGTCGCCATCGTGTTAAGTCCTTGTTTTCTAAAAAGTTAAAAGCCGCAACGCGGCCCGGTAGCGTCCGACAGCAAGCCTCCAGGGGTGCGGGGGCTGCGGACGTGGCGGGCTTTTAGCCCCAAAGCGTCAAAATGACAAGGAAATCAGGGGATTTTTCTGCCCCTGCCGTTTCCGGGAGAAAGGGCCGATCGGCTACCCGTTCGACCTTCAGCTGGTCGCCGGCTGAGAACCCCCGAGCCTGGCTTCCAGCGCTTCGATGCGGGCCTTCAGCGCCTCGTTCTCCTCGCGCGCCAGCCGGGCCATGTCCTTGACCGCATCAAACTCCTCGCGCTTGACGAGGTCGAGGTCGCGCAGGATGCGTTCGGCCTGGTTGCGAACGACCGCATCGACCTCGCGCTTGACGCCCTGGGCGGCGCCGGCAGCGTCGTTCATCAAACGGCCGATCTCGTCGAAAAACCGATTGTTGGTCTGGGTCATCGCTAAACGCTCCGGTCGCTGCAACTGGATCTGCTTCCACCAAGACAATGGCGATCCAAACGCCCAGGTTCAAGAGTGCCGTTCAACGCCAAGGTGATGTCCGCTTGCCTTGTCATGCCCTCCTTTCCTTGCAATCGTAGCGGGCGCCCACCCCCAGAACCAAAATCAGAAAACAGAAACGCACATGATCGACCAGCAGATCGACATCCAGACCAAGGACGGCAAGACCACCACTTTCATCACCCATCCCGAACGCGGCGGACCGTTTCCCGTCATCCTGTTCTACATGGACGCGCCGGCGATCCGCGAGGAACTGCGGGACATGGCACGGCGGCTCGCAACGTCAGGCTATTACGTGATGCTGCCCAATATGTATTACCGCTCCGGCGTGATGGAGCTGGGGCCGATTCCGCCGGACCCGGAGGCGCCCGAGCGCAAGCGGATGTTCGAGTTCATGGCCTCGATCAATATCCCGATGGTGATGGAGGACACCAAGGCCCTGCTCGCCTATGCCGCGACTCAAAAGGCTGCGAACACCGCCATCGTCGGTACCGTCGGCTACTGCATGAGCGGCCGCTACGCGGTCAACGCGGCGACGCATTTTCCGGACCAGGTGAAAGCCGCAGCCTCGATCTACGGCACGCATCTGGCGACCGACCAGCCGGACAGCCCGCATATTGCCGCCGGCAAGACCAAGGCCGAATTGTATTTCGCCTGCGCTGAAACCGACATCTACGCGCCGGCTGAAATCATCGAGCAGCTGAAGCAGGGTATGAACGGATCGAACAACGAGGTCGAGATCTATCCCGGCACCCATCACGGCTTCGCCTTCCCGAAGCGGCCGGTCTATCACCGCGACGCCGCCGAGCGGCATTGGGAACGGCTGCTGGCGCTCTATCGCCGCAACCTCGCCACCTGATCGCAAGGTTCCGATGTAAGGGTCCCCGCCGATTTTCGGCGTGGCCTATGCCGTCTACACCAAAGCCCTGTGAGCCAGATGCCCTTTCTGACCATCGCCTTTCCGGTATTCGATCCGATCGCGCTCTCGATCGGACCGATCGCGATCCGCTGGTATGCGCTGGCCTATATCGGCGGCATCGTGCTGGGATGGATTTATGCGCGGTCGCTGGTCAAAAATGAGAGATTATGGGGTGGGCCGGCGCCGATCACGCTGGTGCAGCTCGATGATTTCATCCTTTGGGTCACGATCGGCATCATCGTCGGCGGCCGCACCGGCTACGTGCTGTTCTACAATCCCGCCTATTTTGCGCAGCACCCGGCCGAGATTCTCGAATTGTGGAACGGCGGCATGTCGTTTCATGGCGGCTTCCTCGGCTGCGTCGCCGCGGTGATGCTGTTCTGCCGCAAACACGGCATCTCGATCCTGTCGCTTGGCGACATCACCACCGGCGTCGGGCCGATCGGATTGTTCCTCGGGCGGCTCGCCAACTTCATCAACAGCGAGTTGTGGGGCCGGCCGGCCGATTCCAGCGTGCCGTGGAGGATGGTGTTCCCAAATGGCGGGCCACTGCCGCGCCACCCCAGCCAGCTCTATGAGGCGGCGCTCGAGGGCATCCTGCTGTTTACGATCTTGGCGGTCATGATTCGGATGGGTGCCCTGAAACGGCCGGGCCTGATCCTCGGCAGTTTCATCGCGATCTACGCAATTGCCCGAATAATAAGCGAGTTCTTCCGTGAGCCGGACCCGCAGCTTGGATTTTTGTGGGGCGGGCTGACTATGGGTATGCTGTTGTCAGTGCCGATGATCATAGCCGGAGCCATCCTGATGGTGATGGCATGGCGCAAGGCGCCGGAGCATTCGCAGAAGTCAATTTAACGCAAGGCAGGCCGTGACCGAACTTTCGCCGCTGCAGTCCGAGATCAGGAAGCTGATCCAATCGTCAGGCCCGATGCCGGTCTGGCGGTACATGGAATTGTGCCTGATGCATCCCGAGCACGGCTACTACGTGTCGCGCGATCCGCTCGGCCGCGAGGGCGACTTCACCACCGCGCCCGAAGTAAGCCAGATGTTCGGCGAACTGCTCGGATTGTGGGCCGCTTCGGTCTGGAGGGCGATCGGCTCGCCGCCGGCGCTGCGGCTGGTCGAACTCGGGCCCGGCCGCGGCACCATGATGGCGGACGCGCTGCGCGCGTTGCGGGTGCTGCCGCCGCTCTATCAGTCGCTCAGCACGCACCTCGTCGAGATCAATCCGGTGCTGCGCGAGAAGCAGCGCGCGACGCTGTCGGGCGTGCGCAATCTCAGCTGGCACGACAGCATCGACGACGTGCCCGAGGGCCCTGCGGTCATTTTCGCCAACGAATATTTCGACGTGCTGCCGATACACCAGGTGGTGAAGCGCGAGACCGGCTGGCACGAGCGCGTGGTCAAGCTCGACGACGGCGGCAAGCTGGTATTCGCGGCCGCCGACGAGCCGACGCCCCGCTTCGAGGTGCTGCTGCCGCCGCTGGTGCGGGCCGCCCCGGTCGGCGCCGTGTTCGAATGGCGGCCAGACGCCGAGATCATGAAGATCGCCAGGCGCGTGCGCGAACAGGACGGCGCGGCGCTGATCATCGATTACGGCCATCTGCGCAGCGACGCCGGCGACACCTTCCAGGCCATCGCCCGCCACAGCTTCGCCGATCCCCTGAAGAATCCAGGACAGGCCGACGTGACCGCCCATGTCGATTTCCAGGCGCTGGTGCGCGCCGCCGAGGATATGGGCGCGCGCACCCACGGCCCGGTGACACAGGGCGAGTTCCTCAAGCGGCTCGGCATCGAGACCCGCGCGTTGACGCTGATGGGCAAGACCACGCCGGAAGTATCCGCCGATATTTCCAATGCGCTGAAGCGGCTGACCGATAGCGGCCGCGGCGGCATGGGTTCGATGTTCAAGGTGCTGGCGATCACGGAGCCGCATCTCACCTCGGTGGCGGGCCTGTCCGACGAACAGGCCGCTGCCGACGAAGAGGCGTCATGACCTACGGATCGTCGTTGCTTTCGGCCATTCCGGGCTTGCGCCACGCTTTCTTCAGCCGCGAGGGCGGCGTATCCGGCGGGATTTACGAAGGCCTCAATGGCGGCCTCGGGTCGAACGATGATGCCGCCCACGTCGCGGAAAATCGCCGCCGGATGGCCGAGCAGATGGGCGTCGCACCGGATCGCCTTGTCAGCCTGCATCAGATCCATTCGCCCGACGCCGTGGTGGCAACCGGGCCATGGACCGGGGACAAGCCGCGCGGCGACGCCCTGGTCACCCGCACCGAAGGCCTTGCGATCGGCGTCACCGCAGCCGATTGCGGGCCGATCCTGTTCGTCGATCCCACGGCGCGCGTGATCGGCGCGGCCCATGCCGGCTGGAAGGGGGCGCTGACCGGAATCATCGAATCCACCGTGGATGCGATGGAAAGGCTCGGCGCCGACCGCAGCGGCACGGTCGCGGCGATCGGCCCTCTGATCCGCCAGCACTCCTACGAAGTCGGCGGCGAGTTCGTCGAACGTTTTCTGGATGCCGACGCCGGCAATGCCGCCTACTTCATTGCCTCGGAGCGCGCCGGGCATTCGATGTTCGACCTTGCCGGCTACATCCGGATGCGGCTGGAAAATGCCGGCGTCCTGATGATCGATGACATCGGCGTCGACACCTATTCCGACGAACGCTTCTACAGCTACCGCCGCTCGGTGCATCGCAAAGAGCCGGATTACGGACGGCATGTTCACGCCATCGCCTTGGAACCGTGATTGGGTTTGAACCATTGCTGTGGCTCCCCTGCCCTAGACCTTAATGCTTTTTAACGATATCGGGGGGCAATGAGGGACCTCATCCCAACCTCCTGCCTGCGAGCCCCGCGCGCGATGATCGCCGCGGCGCTGCTCGCCGTTTCGTGTGCGCTCGGCGGCTGCGCCGGTGGCGGCGCGGCGAGCGGATCGTTCGCGATGGCGACCAGCAGCGCTGGCGGCGGCTCGACCGTGGCGTTCGAATCGATCGACGGCCCGCCGCCGCACGTCTTCGACCGCATGGTCGGGGTCATCGACAGCGAATCGAAACTGCGGAACCTGCAGATCGTCTCGCGCGAGGGCGGCGCTTCCTACCGCGTGCGCAGCTATCTCTCGGCGCAGGTGGTGCGCGGCAAGACCATGATCGCCTGGGTCTGGGACGTCTACGACAACAACCAGCAGCGCGCGCTGCGGCTGTCCGGCGAAGAACCGGCCGGCAAGGCCGGACGCGACGCCTGGGCCGCCGCCGACGATCTCGTGCTGCGGAAAATCGCGCAGGCCGGCCTTAGCGGCCTCAACGGCATGATCAACGGCGCGCCGGAAGCACCGCAACCCGCGCCAGCCCCCTCGCCCGGCCTCCGCGGCTCCGCGGTTGCGAGCATGGAGCAGACCCCACCCGCCGAGGGTGCAATCGGTGTCGCCGCGCTCGGCTTCAGCAGCCATTAAGCCTACCCCGTAAAGTCCCGTATCGGCTCATTTTTAACCGGGAAAACAGCCGCGACGGGTTGCCAGCCGCGCCACCTGCCTGATATCTCCTCGCGCATCGAAACCCGCCGGGCTACAGGTATCCGAGATGCTGAACGTCGTATCCAGCAAGGCGCGGGGAGAGGCCTCGATGTCCGCCAAGAACGGCTCCATCAAGCTGGTCGCCGGCAATTCGAACCCTGCTTTGGCGAAGGCCATCGCCGAAGGGCTGAATCTGCCGCTGACCAAGGCCAGCGTCCGCCGCTTTGCCGATAACGAAATCTTCGTCGAGGTGCTCGAAAACGTGCGCGGCTCGGACGCGTTCATCATCCAGTCGACGTCGTTTCCGGCCAACGACCATCTGATGGAATTGCTGATCATCACCGATGCGCTGCGCCGCTCGTCCGCGCGCCGCATCACGGCGGTGATCCCCTATTTCGGCTACGCCAGGCAGGACCGCAAGGTCGGCTCGCGCGCGCCGATTTCGGCCAAGCTGGTGGCCAATCTGATCACGCATGCCGGCATCGATCGCGTCATGACGCTCGACCTGCATGCCGGCCAGATCCAGGGCTTCTTCGACATCCCGACCGACAATCTCTACGCCTCGCCGCTGATGGTGCGCGACATCAAGGAGCGCTTCGACCTCGCCAATGTGATGGTGGTGTCGCCCGACGTCGGCGGCGTGGTGCGCGCCCGCGGCCTCTCCAAGCGGATCAACGCGCCGCTCGCCATCATCGACAAGCGCCGCGAACGCGCCGGCGAATCCGAAGTCATGAACGTGATCGGCGACTGCGCCGGTTATACCTGCATCCTGATCGACGACATCGTCGATTCCGGCGGCACGCTGGTGAACGCGGCCGACGCCCTGATCGCCAACGGCGCCAAGGAAGTCTACGCCTACATCTCCCATGGCGTGCTGTCGGGCGGCGCCGCCGCGCGCATCGCCGGCTCCAGGCTGAAAGAGCTCGTCATCACCGACTCGATCCTGCCGACGGAAGCGGTCAACAAAGCCGCCAACATCCGCACGCTCTCGATCGCGCCGCTGATCGCCGAAGCCATCGGCCGCACCGCGGCGGAAGAGTCGGTTTCGAGCTTGTTTGATTGAGGGGCGGCGTCGCCGCGTCATTGCGAGCACCGGGTCGCGCGAATGCGCGCCCAATGACAGGCTCCGCAAAGCAATCCATTCTCTCTTGCGTGGCGGCATGGATGCTTCGCTGCGCTCGCAATGACGGGGATGGTGTAGCTCCAACTAGAGCTGTCATCCCCGCGGAGGCGGGGATCCAGTACCCCGCGGCCTATCGGTTCAATCATGAGCGTCTCTGGAATACTGGATCACCCGCATGCGCGGGTGATGACAGCTGGATATGAGTTCGCATTCTCGCGACGCATTGCGCCCGAGGTTTGCTGGAAACTCCCGCCCTCTCATCGAGAGGGCGCAGGGAAGACCGGGTGCGCGCTGCACCCGCGGTCTCGCGTGCGGTTAGCACAAGAAATGCTGCACACGAGCATACAGGGCAGCGGAGAACACCCGGCCTTCCCTGCGCAATGGTTTTACGGCTTATGCCGTGATCTCCCCGGAGACGAGTTCTTGGTTGACTCCGTCGCTGCCGTTCAGCTCTCGCCTACCCGACAGCTTGACACCTGCAACGGGTGCCAGGACCACACGGTTTTGCCGTACGCTTATCCACGCCGTCGTCGAGGCGTAAACCAGCGTCCACCGCAACCCGCC